>JAGRGD010000341.1 GCA_020445665.1 Rhodocyclaceae bacterium | reverse complement strand
GGTCGGCGCAGACCAGATTGAGCGGCAGGGCCTCGGTGCGCCATTCGGCGCACAGGGGCACGAGGCGGCCGGCGGCCAGGTCGTCGGCGATGTCGAGGTGCGACTTGTAGGCGATGCCGGCGCCGGCCAGCGCCCAGCGATGGACCACCTCGCCGTCGTCGGCGCTGCGGTCGCCGGCAACGCGGATGGCGAGCGCCTGTCCGGCGTGTTCGAAGCGCCAGCGGTCGTGGGTCTGGTCGCCGACCCGGAAACACAGGCAGTTATGGCGCGCGAGGTCCGACGGCGTGTCGGGACGCCCATGTTGCGCCAGGTAGGCGGGCGAGGCGCACAGCACGCGGCGGTTGTCCGCTGCGACGGGCAGGGCGACCAGGGACGAGTCGGGCGGTTCGCCGTAGCGCAGCGCCACGTCCACCGGATGGCGAATGATGTCGAGGATCCGGTCCGACACCATCAGCCGCAGCCGCAGGGCCGGGTGTTGACCCTGAAAGGCGTCGAGCCAGGGAAGCAGGGTGTTGCGGCCCAGATCCGACGGGACCGAGAGCTGGAGTTCGCCGCTGACCACCGAGCGACCGCTGGCGAGGCTGGCCCTGGCGTCGGCGATCAGGCCGAGGGCCTCGCGGCTATGATCCAGGAACAGTTGCGCCTCGGCGGTCAGGCGCAGGCTTCGGGTCGAGCGCAGCATCAGCACGCAGCTCAGTTCGGCCTCGAGACGCTTCAGTGCTGCGCTGACCGCGGCGGGCGTCAGATCGAGCTGGCGGGCAGCGGCCGATAGACTGCCGGCGTCGGCGGCACGGGTGAAGATCTCCAGGTCACGTAGCGCGCGCATTTTCAAGCAGTATTTGAAAGAAGTTCCATTGTAGGGTGATTTTTCAATTCAACGGCTTGCTTCAGCATGACCCTACTGTTTACCTGGAGCGCGCCATGAAGGCCGTCGGCTATCAACAATCCCTCCCCATCGATCACCCCGAGGCCCTGCTCGACGTGACGCTGCCGGCCCCTGAAGCGCATGGTCGCGACCTGCTGGTCGAGGTCCGCGCGGTGTCCGTCAACCCGGTGGATACCAAGGTGCGCATGCGCAGCCAGCCGGCGGCCGGCGAGTGGCAGGTGCTCGGCTGGGACGTGGCGGGCGTGGTGCGCGCCGTCGGCGACCAGGTCACCGCCTTCCGGCCGGGTGACCGCGTCTGGTATGCGGGCGCGGTGGACCGGCCCGGCGCCAACGCCGAACTGCACTGCGTGGACGAGCGCATCGTCGGCCGCATGCCGGAGACCCTCGACTTCGCGGCCGCGGCGGCCCTGCCGCTGACCGCGATCACGGCCTGGGAGCTGCTCTTCGACCGCCTCGGCGTGGTGCCGGGCAAGCAGCCGCGTGGCGAGTCGCTGCTGGTGATCGGTGCCGGCGGCGGCGTCGGCTCGATCCTGGTGCAGCTCGCCCGACGGCTGACCGCGCTGACCGTGGTCGGCACGGCGTCCCGCGCCGAGACCCGGCAATGGGTCACGGAACTGGGCGCCCACCATGTGATCGATCATCAGCAGCCCTTGTCGGCAGGGCTCGCCGGCCTCGGCCTGCAGGCCGTGACCCATGTGGCGTCCCTGACCCACACCCACCAGCACTTCGAGGGCATCATCGATGCGCTCGCCCCCCAGGGCCGCCTCGGCCTGATCGACGATCCGGAACCGATCGATCTCAGGCTGCTCAAGAAGAAGAGCCTGTCGCTGCACTGGGAGATGATGTTCACCCGCTCGATGTTCGCGACGGACGACATGGGCGCCCAGGGCCGCCTCCTTGATGAGGTGGCGCGGATGGTGGACGAAGGATTGGTGCGCAGCACGCTGGCCGGGCACTTCGGCGCAATCAACGCGTCGAACCTGCGGCGGGCCCACGCGCTGCTCGAGAGCGGCAAGTCCCGTGGAAAGATCGTACTGGAGGGATTCGAGTGAGCGAGTTGCAACACTGGGTGCGCCGGCCCGAACTGACGGTGGCGGGTGCAGAGCACCTGCTGGCTCTGGCGAGGGCCGAAGCCCGGCGCCAGGGCCTGAAGGTGGCGGTGGCGGTGGTCGACGCCGCCGGCGTGCTGCTGGCCTTCGCCCGCGAAGACGGCGCGATGCCGGCCAGCGCAGAGGTCGCGATCGGCAAGGCGTCCTCGGCGATCCATTTCGCGCGCCCGAGCGGCGCCCTCGAGGACGTCGTGGCCAAACGGCCCGCCTTTGCCTCCATCCCGGACCGCATCCTGATGCGGGGCGGCCTGCCGGTGATGATCGACGGCCGCATCGCCGGCGCGGTCGGGGTGAGTGGCGCGGCGCCGGAGCAGGACGAGGCTGTGGCTGCTGCCGCGGTAGCCAGCGTGGCGGGTGGGGGCTGACCGCCGCGTCACCGCCGCCGGGACTGGCGCTGCCATGAGGATGATCCGGATCAACCGTCGCTGCCATTTGTCGGCTGGCCGGGCGTTTTTTGTCATCGGCGCACCCAAGATCTACCGTGTAATGCCGTAGAGATTCGCAGATGCGCCGCTCTGGCGTGTCCGACGAGGAAATTCCACTGCATGCACGTGTCGTCGGTGTCCCTGATCGCCCGGATTACCCTGCTGTTCGTCCCTCTGGCCGTGTTGCTTTGCAGCGCGAGCTGGCTCTCGTATCGTGCCGAGGCCAGCCGGATTCTTACCGAGCGGCTCGACCAGAGCCGCGAGAACGTGCGGGTCATCGACACCCAGCTTCAGTTGCGCATGGAGTTGATGGCGAGCGACATCCGCTACCTGTCGCGCAGTCACGCGCTGGTGGATCATCTGTCGGGTCACAGGCCTGCCGCCGATTCGATGGCCGATCTCGAGGCAGACTGGCTCGAGTTCGCGCGGATCCGCCGGATCTACGACCAGATCCGGCTGATTGATCGCAACGGGCAGGAGCGGGTGCGGGTGAACTATCGCGACGGCAACGTGGCGAGCGTGCCGGCGCACCAGCTGCAGGACAAGTCCGGACGCTACTACTTCGAGGCCTCGCTGGCGGTGCCGCCGGGGGCGATCTATGCCTCGCGCTTCGACCTCAACGTGGAGCACGGCAGGATTGAGCGGCCGCTGAAGCCGATGATCCGCATCGGCACGCCGGTGCTGGACGAACACGGCGACAAATGGGGCATCGTGCTGGTGAACTACCTGGGCCGTGATCTGCTTGACCGCCTCGATCGTGGCAAGCGAGAACCCCTGTGGCTGGTCGACGGCGAAGGCTACTGGTTGCGCGGGCCGACCCGCAGCGTCGAGTGGGGCTTCATGCATGCGCGTGAGCAGGACAACATGTCGGTGGCCTATCCGGCGGCCTGGGCCCGAATCCGCGAGTCCGACGCGGACAGCTTCGAGGATGACGCAGGCCTCTGGGTCTTCCGGACCCTGTGGCCCACGGCCCTGCTGGCGGATGCGATGTCGGAGGTAGGCGCGGTGCCCGACGCGACCCGGTGGAAGGTGGTGGACTTCCTGCCTGCGGCGGACATTGCGGAAGCGCTGCGCCCGGCCCGCTTCGCCCATGGACTGACGACGGCGGCCTTGCTCGGCTGCCTGATGGTCGGCGCCATGGTGCTCGCACGGGCGATGCAGGCCGAGGCGGATGCCAAGCGCAAGCTCGAGCGGGCGAATCTGGAACTGGAGGGGCGTGTTGCGGCGCGCACCCGGGAGCTGGCCGACGAAGTGGAGACCCGCCGCCGCAGCGAATCCGAACTGGCCCACAAGGCGGCCCACGATGCCCTGACCGGGCTGGCCAACCGTCAGACGGCCGAGAACTGGTTTCACCGTGCCGTCGACGCGGCGGAGGGGGAGCGGGCCGGGCTGGCCATGGCCTTCGTGGACATCGACAACTTCAAGCTGGTGAACGACAACCTCGGGCATGACGTGGGCGACGAGCTCCTGCGCCGGGTGGCCAGGCGGCTCGCCGGATCGGTGCGGGGAACCGACCTGATCGCGCGTTACGGCGGCGACGAGTTCCTGCTGCTGCTGCGCTTCTCCGGCGAGGACGGGGTGCTGAACGCGGCCCTGCAGCGCTTCCGCAACTGCTTCGCCGATGCCTTCGAGGTCGGCGGGCGGCAGATCCGTATTGCAGCCAGCCTCGGCGTCGCCCTGTACCCGTCCGACGCGGAAGACTGGAAAGGCCTGCTCAAGGCGGCCGACGTCGCGCTCCACGCGGCCAAGCGCAGTGGGCGGGGGCGCCAGTCCTTCTTCTCAGCCGGTCTCGCGACCGAAATGAAGGGCCGCTTCGAGATGGAGACGGCCCTGCGCGAGGCGGTGCAGCAGGCGCGCATCGCGGTCAATTTCCAACCCAAGCTCACCGCCGACGGCCGGATCTGCGGCTTCGAGGCGCTGGCCCGCTGGCACGACCCCGATCTCGGCCCCATCGGGCCGGACCGCTTCATCCCGCTGGCCGAAGAGACGGGCCTGATTGCGGCGCTGGGGCGGCAGGTGTTGCACGCGGCCTGCCGCGAGGCGGCGGCCTGGCAGTCGCTGGCAAAGCGTCCTGTCAGCGTCGCGGTCAACCTCTCCTCGCGCCAGTTCCTGGAAGGCGAGTTGGCGGCGCAGGTGGCAGAAGCGCTGGCCGACAGCGGCCTGCCAGCCGAGTGCCTGGAGCTGGAGGTAACCGAGAGCGCGCTGATGCAGGACAAGGCCCGCAGCGTGGCGACGCTGAAGTCCCTTCGGCGCATGGGTATCCGCATCTCGGTGGACGACTTCGGCACCGGCTACAGCTCATTGAGCTACCTGCAGGAGCTGCCCATCGACGGCCTCAAGATCGACAAATCCTTTGTCGATGGCTGCGAGGAGGAGGGGGCCCGCATGACGATCCCCCATGCGGTGATCTTCCTCGGCAAGTCCCTCGAGCTGACGGTGGTGGCCGAAGGGGTGGAGCGGGTCGCGCAGTTCGAGGTCCTGCGCCGCTGCGGCTGCGACGAGTTCCAGGGCTACTGGATAGCCCGGCCGTTGCCCGCCGAGCAGGCGCGGGCGCTGTTGCGCGACGGTTTCCATCCCGACGACTGGCCGGGTGGGCTGGGCGAGCCCGAGCTGATCCCGGCCTGAGCCGCCCGCCCGACGCTTACATGCCCTGGTAGATCGGCCCCTCGCCACCCTGGGGCGACACCCAGTTGATGTTCTGGGTCGGGTCCTTGATGTCGCAGGTCTTGCAGTGCACGCAGTTCTGGGCGTTGATCTGCAGGCGCGGGTTGTCACCGGCGTCGTCGCGCACGATCTCGTACACCCCGGCCGGGCAGTAACGCTGTTCGGGGGCATCGTAGGTCGCCAGATTGACCGAGATCGGTACCGAAGCGTCCTTCAGCTGCAGGTGACAGGGCTGCTCTTCCTCGTGGTTGGTGTTCGACAGGAACACCGAGGAGAGGCGGTCGAAGGTCAGCGTGCCGTCGGGCTTCGGATAGTCGATGGGCTGGCACTGGGCGGCCGGCAGCAGCTTGTCGTGGTCCGAGGTGTTGGCGAGCGTCCAGGGCACCTTGCCCTTGAAGAGCTTCTGCTCGGCGCCGAACAGGAAGGAACCCAGGTACAGGCCCTTCTTCATGTAGGGCTTGAAGTTGCGCGTCTGGTGCAGCTCCTCGTGCAGCCAGCTCTGGCGGAAGGCCTCGGGGTAGGCCACCAGCTCGTCGCGCTGGTGCTCGGCGACGAGGGCCTCGAAGGCCGCCTCGGCGGCCAGCATGCCGCTCTTGATCGCGGCGTGGCTGCCCTTGATGCGGGCCGCGTTGAGGAAGCCGGCGTCGTCGCCGATCAGGCCGCCGCCCGGGAAGACCAGCTTGGGCTGGCTCTGCAGGCCACCGGCCGCGATGGCGCGGGCGCCGTAGGCGAGGCGCTTGCCGCCCTCGAGGGTGGGGCGGATCATCGGGTGGGTCTTGTAGCGCTGGAACTCCTCGAAGGGTGACAGGTAGGGGTTCTTGTAGTCGAGGCCGACCACGTAGCCCACCGCGACGAGATTGTCCTCGAGGTGGTAGACGAAGCCGCCGCCGTAGGTGGCGTTGTCCATCGG
>JAGRGD010000340.1 GCA_020445665.1 Rhodocyclaceae bacterium | reverse complement strand
TCGCGGCCGACACCTTCCGGGCGACGCAGCTGCACGACGACTACATCGAGTCGCCGGAGTACATGGCGCTGCTGCGCGGTGCGCTGCGCTCGATGCGGCAGAGCCAGATCGACCTGCTGGTCGTCGGGCTTCCGGTGGCGCTGTTCGCGGTGAAGAAGGCGGCCCTGGAGCGGGTCATGACGGGCGAGCACGATGTCGGCGGTGGCAAGAAGGTCAGTGTGGTGCGCACGCTGGCTGTTGCCCAGCCTCAAGGCGCGCTGGCTTTCTACGCGCACGCCCACGGCAAGCTCGCCGAGATCGCCAAGGAGCGCAGCCTGATCATCGATCCAGGTGCGAGGACCTTCGACTGGCTCGTCGCCCAGGGCATGCGACTGGTGCAGAAGCAGAGCCACTCCGTGAATCGGGGTGTCGCCGACGTGCTGAAGCTGCTCGCCGCCGAGATCACCAAGGACATCGGCACGCCCTTCCGCGATCTGGATGCCATCGACATGGCGCTGCGGACAGGCAAGGCCCCGGTGATATTCCAGAAGCCCTACGACCTCAAGCGGCTGCTGCCGCTGGCCGAGAGCGTGACGGAGCAGGCCGTGTCGAGCATGAAGGAGTGGATCGAATCGCCGCACAGCCTGCAGAACATCATCCTCGTGGGCGGAGGCGCCTTCCTGTTCCGGAAGGCCGTGAAGTCGGCGTTTCCGCGCCACCGGATCCTCGAGATCAAGGAGCCTGTGTTCGCCAACGTGAGGGGGTTCCAGTTGGCCGGGATGACCTACGCGCGAACCGTGCTGGCGGCCGATCGCGACAGGTCGACCGCGGCCGAGCGCGCCGCAGGAGATGCCGCATGACCGGCCCCACCAAGACCTCGGAGCCGCCGCGCATCCGGCTCGTGTTCCAGCTCGAGAGGGCGGAACTGCCTCGTCTCTATGACGAACTTGCACGGTTCCACAAGGGCGTGAAGCGCGTCGGCAGACTGCGCACGCTGGCCTATGAGGGACTGCTGGTCCAGCAGGGCATCCTGAAGCTTTCTGGCCAGGCGTCCAGCGATGCGCCCGGTTCGATCAGCTTCGACGGCGACTCGGCGGGAGTCATGAACGGACTCTTCGAGACCGCGATCGACGGCCGGGATGAGCCATGAGGAGCCGGGAGCGGTGCCGCCAGAGTGGGGCGGTAGGGGCCTCCGAACTGGCGCAGATGGGCCGGTGCGAACGCCTGGTGGTTCTCGAATCTCTGCATGGCCCGCGTCGAAGCACTTCTCAGGAAGAGGCGCGCCGGAGGGGCATCGCTGCCCATGTGCACTTCGAGCGCCAGGGTCGCCGGGCCACAGCGCCAGTTGGCGGGTCGACGCGACGACCGGGCGAGAGATGCTTCGTCGCGACGATGGTCTTCGGAGACGCATGGCAGACCGACTCCCTGCGCGACTTCAGGGATACGGTCCTGCGGCCGCGGCCTTGGGGGCGCCGCCTGCTGGCGGCCTACTATGCGGCCGGGCCCCGCCTTTGCACAGTTCTGCAGCACTGCCCGCCACTGTTAGGGTTGACCAGGTGGTTCTTGTGTTTCGTGGCGCATGGCTGGCGGCGATGGTCGGCAAGGCGTCGACCATGAGGTTCGAGCCGATGTGGCCGTGGGTGCTGCTCCTGGCTGTCGCCTTGGCAGTCGCGTGGCACCTGTTCCGGCGTCACCGCGCACGCGTTGCAGAGTGGAGGGACCGACCGGCCGCTCTGCGGGACGCCGAATTGATCTGCGTGGAGGCGCAGTTGAGGTCGAAGCGCCGCTGGCCCATCGTGGCGAGGGTAGACAGGGCTTATCGGCTGCCGACCGGTCTGGTCGTGCTGGTCGAACTAAAGACGCGGTCGGCCCCAGCGGTGAGAACGTCGGATGTCATCCAGCTCTCGGCGCAGCGGGTGGCCGTGGAGGACGAACTCGGTGTTCGTGTGTCTGACGAGGCGTTCGTGATGTTCCCCGGCCGGCACTCAGCGCCACCGACCTCAAGAGCGGTCCGCTTGATGTCGCGGGAGCAAGTCGAAGCCGTTGCAGCGAGACACCGTCGACTGATCGATGGAATCGAGCGCCCGCAGTGGCCCGACAGCGAGCACGTTTGTCACGGCTGTGGGCAGCGAGCGGCCTGCGGCGCCGCTGGCGAGCGCCTGGCGGGTGTGGTCCGGAGGCGCTAGAATGTCCAAAATATTCGACAATTATTCAGGCCAAGCTGTGGACCTCTCCAACCTGGGCACCATCATCCGCGAGCGGCGCGAGGCGCTGGGACTGACGCAGTCCCGGCTTGCGCAATTGAGCGGGCTTTCGCGGCAGACGCTGGTCGGCCTGGAGGCGGGCGCCCTGAGCGATTTGGGCTTCAACCGGGTCGCCCAGGTGCTGGCCGTGCTGGGGCTGGACCTCGATCCGCCGAGCCAGGCAGCGCGCGCGCGGAAGCGGGGCCTGTGGATGGCGGCGAAGAACGCCAGCGTGAGCTACGTCCAGGAGGTGCCGCCCGACATGCTCGGCCATGCGCTGGTCAGCGGCAGCGTACCGAAGGCCTACGCGGCCCATCTGACGCACCTGCTCGACGAGGCGCCGGTGCCCCTGGTGGTGATGGCCGTGGAGGAAGCCGCCGCGAATGAGGGCGTCGCCCCCAAGGCTGTGTGGCGCAACGTCGCGAAGCTCGCCAGGTCACTGGCCGTGCACCGGCAGGGCCTGTGGGCGTGATGACAGCGTGATGAAGTCGCTGCCGTCCGGCCCCTGGGAAGTGTTGTTCCAGCGAGCGCTGCGGTTGGTCGACGACATCCAGCGCCATGGGGGACTTGCGGACCCGTTCTGGACCTTCGGAGGCGGAACCGTCCTGATGTTCAGGTTCGGACACCGCCTCAGCAAGGACATCGACATCTTCGTGCCGGACCCGCAGTACCTCGGCTACGTGACGCCTCGACTCAGCGACACGGCGGCATCCCTGACCGAGGAGTACACGGAGATGCCGGGCTCGTTCGTCAAGCTGCAGTTCGAGGAAGGCGAGATCGACTTCGTGGCGGCACCGAACCTCACCGACGCGGCCTGGGAGTGGTGGGAGATCCAGGGGCGGCCGGTGCGCGTCGAGACAGCTGCGGAGGTGATCGCCAAGAAGATGTACCACCGCGGGGACCGTGCGACGGCGCGTGATCTGTTCGACCTCGCGATGGTGGTCGAGCGGGAGCCGGATGCGCTGGCGGCAGCCGGGCCTTTCCTCGTGCGGCACCGGGACAGGTTCCTGGAGCAGATCGGGCAACCCGGGGCCGGGTTTGTGGCGACCTTCGAGGCGATCGCTGCGACCGGGTATCGGCCGAGCCTGG
>JAGRGD010000339.1 GCA_020445665.1 Rhodocyclaceae bacterium | reverse complement strand
TCACCCGCCCGCCCACCGGCGACATCCTCGCCATCGACCGCATCCGCGCCATCCACGCCCGCATCCCGGACACCCACCTGGTCATGCACGGCTCGTCCAGCGTGCCGCAGGAGTGGCTGGCGATCATCCGCGAGTACGGCGGCGAGATCGGCGAGACCTACGGCGTGCCGGTCGAGGCGATCGTCGAAGGCATCAAAAGCGGCGTGCGCAAGGTGAACATCGACACCGACCTGCGCCTCGCGATGACCGGCGCGATGCGCCGACTGGCCGTCGAGAAAAAGAGCGAGTTCGACCCGCGCAAGTTCTTCAAAGCCGCCCGCGACGCCGCCACCGACATCTGCAAGGCCCGCTTCGAGGCCTTCGGCACCGCCGGCCAGGCCGCCCGCATCAAGCCCTTGCCCCTCGAGGCCCTCGCAAAACGCTACGCCGCCGGCTGAGACCCCGACTTCGATTGACGACTCCAGCGCTCAGCGCCTTGCCCGCATCGGTCGATGCGGGCTTTTTCGTTGACGGCGAAGCGCAGCTAAAAGGTGCGTGTGCGGCGAAGGGACGGGCGATGCGGATGCGGCGTGTCGGGTACCACCGCGGATACCGTAGGGCGCAATAACCGAAGGGCATTGCGCCACGACAGCCAACGCACGAACCTGCGATTCGAAGGAGAAGCGCATTGGTAAGCAGCGTGCGCTCAATTGATTCGCGAACAATTCTGTCCCGTTCTGGCCAACCCGCCAGGCCATTGGGAGGCTATCGATCGGGTTTGAACAACCCGGCGGAACCCGGCGCAATGCCCTTCGGTTATTGCGCCCTACGCGGGCTGTTCATCCTCATGGCATCAGCCGTCGGGCGGGGAGCGCATTCTCCAGCCACGGGTTTTGCAAGAGTTCCCAACCCATCGGCAAGAATCCCAGTCCGGCCCATCCATACAACAGAACACCGAGCAAGGTTATCGGCCAGCCTCGTACCAAACGGCTCCTGACAGATTCAACGCGCGCAGGGTCGCCACGAATCGTGAACCAGATAAGGGCAACCGCAAAGACGACAAGAATCGACCAGAGCATCACGGAAAACCAGAAGACACCAGGGTTCTCCCAAACACGGATAATCGGGGCCCGGTCCGAAAATCGCCGCAGGGGCAAAACGGTATGCCACCGTGTCAGCGCGACAAAGAATTGGTCGGCAGAAAGTATCAGGATCGATCCGCCAACGACGATGCCCGTCAAACGCACACAGACGTGGTACCGCAAGGAACCCAGCAGGGCGGCCGCCGCGAGCAGAGAGACCGTGCCGATCGCGAAATATTCAACCCCGAGCGGCAGTTCGAGAATGCTCAAGCCAGTCATAGTCTCCATCTGGTGCTGAGACCTTGAACCCCAGAGGGGGCGCCTTCGAAGAATGCCAAGTGCGAATTATCGGTCTTCGTGCCGGCCGCTATTCGCCGGGCCGGATGACCGGTCAACAACCGGCCGCAGTTGGCGTAGGGCGGAAGAGCGCAGCGTCATCCGCCAGACAACAAGCCAACTTGCGTATAACGCTCGCCAAGAAACCTTAAGCGGCGAAACCCGCCGAGCGCCGACATCGCGCCAGCGCCGCAAACCCGACAACGGCCGCCCCGAGCAGCATCGTCGCTTGCGTCGACGGCTCCGGCACCGGCGAAGCGACCAGGGTGTCGGCCCAGTAAATCAGGCTGACCGGCTGAGCGGTGGGATTGGCGATGCTCAGGCTGATCCAGCCGGCGCCTGAAACCTCGAACGCACCGCTTGCATCAAGACCCTTGATCTGGTCATAGCTGCCCCACGCCGGATTGCTCGGGTCTACCGGATTGAAGGTGATTGCGTAGGCACTGGTCGTTAGCCCCTCCCAGGGGACCTCGGCAAATTCTGCCCAGACCGAGATCTCGACCGCCGAGCCGCCGCCCAGTTCGAAATCCCCTAGCCGCCCGGCGCCGGCGGCAGCGCCCAGTCCGGGCAGGCTGCCGGCGTACGCGCTGCGCACCGTCGCGGCATCGACCGAGCCGGAGGCGCCACCACCGCTGATCGCCAGCGGCGTCAACCAGTCGCTGGTGCTATTGGCCAGGTCGTAGGGGCCCTGCAGGCGGACGAAGGAGGTCATCGACGTCCACTCGAAGCTTGGCAACAGGCCGTCGGAAGGCGTCAGGTCGCTGAGCGTGACCGTCAGCGTGGTCCAGTCCAGCTCGGCGAAGGCCTGCGTGGTCGCCGCGCCGGCGGGGGCACACAGCAGTCCGAACAGCGGGGCCAGCAGGTAATGGCGCTTGCGCATGATCTCTCCGGGAATGACACGGTCAAAACCCTGAAAGCATATCGCAAACCCACTTGCGGCCGAACAATCGCTCACACTTGAAGGCCGCCCGGCCGAGGCGGCGGCGATATGCTCCGGGACTGCCCCCCACCGGTGCGCCACGACCCGCCCCATGTTCATCGACGCCCGCGACCTGCCCGACGGCAGCCGCCTCGAGACCGACCTCGCCATCGTCGGCGCCGGCCCGGCGGGCATCACGATCGCCCGCGCCCTGCAGGGGTCGGGTCGCGATATCTGCCTGGTCGAGTCGGGCGGCCTGACGCCGGAGTCGGACACCCAGGCCCTCGCCGACGGTGAGTGCGCCGGCATCGACTACCCGCTCCAGGCCAGCCGCGTGCGCGCTTTCGGCGGCAGCTCCCACCACTGGGGCGGCTTCTGCCGACCGCTGGACCCGATCGATTTCGAGGCGCGGGACTGGGTGCCCCACAGCGGCTGGCCCTTCGGTTTCGCGACGCTGGCGCCCTACTACGCCCGCGCCTGCGAGATCCTCGAGATCGCGCCGGCGCGCTTCACCGACGCGGCCTACTGGCAGGCGGCCAGCGGCGATACCCTACCCGAGCCGGCCTCTGGCCGCGTGGCGACCACCTTCGTCCAGTTCAGCCCGCCGACCCGCTTCGGCACCCGCTACCATGCGGTGCTGGCCGAGGCGATGTACATTCGCGTGCTCCTGCACGCCAACGTCTGCGCCCTCGAGAGCACCGCCGACGGGCGCGCCGTCAGCGGGCTGGCGATCCGCACGCTGGACGGTCGACGCCTGTCGCTCGCCGCACGCACCGTGGTGCTTGCAACGGGCGGCCTCGAGAACCCGCGCCTGTTGCTGCTTTCGGACGGTGTCGCACCCAACGGCCTCGGCAACGACCACGACCGGGTGGGCCGCTGCTTCATGGAGCATCCGCACCTGTCCCACTTTGCCGAGATCGTCGTCGCCGACCTGGCCCTGTTGCCGCGGGTGTACCGGGAACAGCTGCAGGTGGACGGCCGGCGGGGGCAGGCCGCCTTCCATCCGTCGGCGAGCTTCCTGCGCCAGCGGCGGCTGCTCAACGCGACCTTCATGGGCGGCATCGGCACCACCTTCGCGCCCGACGCGCCAGCGGACACGCCGCTCGCGGAGGAACAGCGCGCCCTGCTGCGGGCCCTCGGGCCGCTGATGTCGGCGCGCGGACCGGCGCGCGAGGGCGCGCCGCTCGGCCACGTCTTCAACCTGGGCTGCGCCTGCGAGCAGGCGCCCGATCCGGACAGCCGCGTCACCCTGTCCACCACACGCGATGCGCTGGGCCTGCGCCGCCTGCGCCTCGACTGGCGGCTGGGCGAGCTCGACCGGCGGAGCTTCGCCGCCCACGTGCGCGCCCTCGCACAGGAGTTCGGCGCCCTCGGCATCGGCCGGACCTGGCTCGACCTGGGGGACGAGCACAGCTGGCCGATCACGGTGTCCGGCGGCAACCACCACATGGGCACCACCCGGATGCACGCCGATCCGCACCAGGGCGTGGTGGACGCCGATTGCCGCGTCCATGGCATCGACAACCTCTACATCGCCGGCAGCTCGGTGTTCCCCACCGGCGGCGCCGCGAATCCGACCCTGACCCTGGTGGCGCTGGCCCTGCGGCTGGCCGACCATCTGGGGGCGCGCCGATGACCCGCGACGCGTTCCAGCCCGCGCGGCGGCGGCTGATCGGCCTGGCGCTGGCGGCCCTGGCGGGCGTACCGGCGCGAGCCGACGTCGGCGCCACGGCGCAGGCCGCCGGACTGCTCGACGCGATCGACGCCGAGGCAGCCGCGCGCTTCGGTTTCCGCTACCTCGCCCAGCACACCGGCGAGGCGCGATTGCCCGAACTGGTCGCCTACCTGGCTGCAGCGATCCGCGAGGAGCGGGCGACGGGCACGAAAGGGATCTCGCGCCTCACCGCGCTGCGCGAGCGCATCCGGCATGACTACCGCGACGCGGATTGCGTCGACCTGGACGGCTGGCTGCTCAGTCGAACCGAGGCCCGGCTGTGCGCACTCGCCGCGCTCAGCCGGGCCGCTTGAGAGCCCCGGGGCGCGGCTTGCGCCGCCTCCGGGAAGTCGAGCGTCAGAACTGACCGCAGGTCGCGGCGTCGTCGGCCACCTCGTGGGGCAGAGACGCGTGCTGCACGGAGGTCACGCAGAAGCCGAAGCTCACGCCGCCCTTCTGGGAACTGCTGGTGCGCAACTCGACCGTGCCATTGGCGCCGGTGGTGCCAATCACCCCTTCAACGTAGCTGCCGCTGAAGCTGCCCCCCACCAGTGCGCCGGACACGGGCCTGCCCAGATCGTCGAGGACCGTCACGGTGGCGACACCCACCTTGCTGCCCTTGCCGACATTGGCGGTGCCCAGCACGATCCCGCCGACGTGCAGCGAGGTTGCCGTCGCGCCGCCGCTCTGCGGCGTGGCCGACACCACGGCAGTGGCCTGGCTCAGGTTGCTGCTGGTGTCCACCGCGATGACGCGGTAGTAGATCGTCACCCCGTTGGGCAGACCGGTGTCCACGTACTGGGACGGGGTGACGCCGCTGCCGCTCGTCAGCCGGGTGAAGGGCCCGGCCGGATCCAGCGACCGCTCGACGTGGTAGCCGGCAAGATCGGCTTCGCCGTTGTCGGCCCAGTCGAGGCTGACCGAACCATCGCCCGCCGTCGCGACCAGGCCGGTCGGCGTCGCCGGCGGCGTCGTGTCGGGCACACCGCCATTGCCGATGACGAGGCTGTCCTCGGTCTCGCTGCCCTGCGGATCGAAGATCGCGCCCGAGTACGTGGCGTTGTCGATGGTCAGGACATAGGTGCCGTCACCGATCTGGGCGGTACTGAAGGTCGCATTGCCGCGGCGATCGGCATACTGGGAACGGCTCACCCGGCTGCCGTCGGGCAGGGTCCAGTGGCCCGTCACGATGGCGGTGGCCAGCGGCTCGCCGACGCCGTTGGTGACCTGCACCGTGCCTTCGACGATCGGTGTGCCGCGCTGCTTGCCAGACGACATCGTGATCTGGGTCAGCAGCGAGCGGGCCGAGTGCCCGTCCACGACGATGCTCACGCTGTCGCTCGACTGGTCGCCACTGTTGTCGGTGACGGTCAGGGTCGCGACGAAGGTGCCGACCGAGGCGTAGGTGTGGAAGGGGTTGGCGCCGCTGCCGCTGGTGCCGTCACCGAAGTCCCACGCATACGAGACGATCGAGCCATCGACATCGCTCGAGCCACTGCCGATCAGGTTCACGCCCAGCGGCGCCTGCCCGGCGGTCGGCGTTGCGCTGGCGACCGCCACCGGCGGCTGGTTGGCGCCGCCCACCGTGACGGTCAGCGTGTCCTCGCCGATGCCGCCTCGGCTGTCGCGCAGGCGCAGCGTCACGGTGTATTCGCCCTCGGTGTTGAAGGTCAGGAAGGCCGGGCTGCCGAAGCTGTTGCGGCCATCGCTGACCAGCCACTCGATGTTGCCGAGCGGGCCGTCGGGGTCATAGGAGCCGTCGGCGTAGAGGGTCACGCTGAGCGGCGCCGGGCCGCTCAGGCGTGGCGACGAGGCCACCGCGACAGGCACGATGTTCGGCGCCAGCACCTGGACCATGATGGCCTGGGAGGCGCTGCGCCCGGTCGCGTCGGTCACCGTCATCAGCACCGGATACTCTCCCGGGACGGCGAAGGTGTGGCTCGGGTTGCTCAGGGTCGATACGCCCCCGTCGGCAAAATCCCAGCGCACGCTCACCGGCCCGCCTTCGGGGTCGAAGGAGCCGACCGCGTCGAAGCTCACGGCGAGCGGCGCGTCGCCCTGCCGGACGGAGGCCGAGGCCAGCGCCACCGGGAAGCGGTCGGTCCCGTCGAGCACGCCGCTGTGAGCGATGCGGTAGTTGGCGGCGATGCCGTCGTTCGCCAGCTGCGAGGCCGCGATCAGGGTGTCGCTGCCGCGGCTGGCGACGACCGGATCGGTCTCGGCCTCGGCGCGGTCATCGATGAGAAAGCCTTCCGGATCGAGGATGCTGCCGTCGACGCCGACCCGCATGCCATACAGGTCGCTGCGGGCATCGAGCGCCTCGATGGCGAAGGGCGCGAGGCGATTCTTCTGGTCCTGGAAGACGACGATGTAGTCCCGCCCGTCGAAGCTGATGAACGGCCGGTACTGGTTGCCGGACCAGGGCGTGGCGTTGCCCAGCGGCACCACGGTCTGATCGGTCTGGATCAGGAATAGTTCGAGGTCGGTCTCGACCCCGGACGTCAGCTCCCGCGACTGGGCATAGAGCGCATTGCCGCCGCTCGACCCCAGGGCGATGCGGTGGATGAAGTTGCCGCCGTTGGTGACCATCGGGCCGATCAGGAAGGGGTCGCCCTTGCTGCCGTCCGGATTGACGAAGGCCGCGATCGCGCTGGCGACGGACTCGTCGTGGGTGATGTTGGACTGCCAGGCAACCAGCCAGCGGCCGTCCACCGGCGCCACGACAACGTCCCGGGTATAGACCGTGAACGGGCTGCCGGCTGCGCCAGCGCTCAGTTCGATGGGCACCGCATCGAGGGCCTGGCCGGTCGCGCCGCTGACCCGCACGGCGATCGGCAGGATGATCTGGATCGTCTGTCCGAAATGCCGGCCGACGACGAGAAAGTCGTCGCCCACAGCCGCCACGTCCACCTCGCCGAAGGCGCCGGTCATGATCTGGGTCGGTGCGGCGTCGATCGGCACGCCATTGGCGCCCACACGCATCGCCCAAACGCCGTTGTCACGCCCCCAGCTGACCAGGTAGTGACTGCCGTTCCAGGCCACCGCGGGCGAGCCCGGACCGGACAGGGTGGGCCCGCGATCCAGCTCGGCGAGGGTCAGGGCGCCGCCAGCGGCGTCCAGCGCACGGACCTTGACGGCAAACTCTCCCGCGACCGCCTCCAGGTAGCTCATCAGAAAACCGCTGGCGCCCGCCGCGATGTGGGTGCGGTACTGCCGTGGCAGGGCGGTGCCGATGCCATCCAGAGCGATCGCCCCCCCGTCCGCGCCGACGGTCGCACCGAGCACATCGTATTCATTGTTCGAGAACGCGCTCCAGACCAACTGGACAGCGCCCGTGCCGGTGCCCGCCATCGGGCCCGGCTTGGCGCCGGCGACCACGGTACCGCCCGGATTCATCACCTGGCCGGTGCCGCCGTCGATCCGCGCCAGATACAGGTCGCGGGCGGCCAGGCCTTCCCACGCGACACGCCAGGCGCCACCATCCCACGCCGCAGTGATCACATTGCCGTAAGGGGCGTTGGCGCCGGCGAGGTCGACGCCTGCTGCATCGATCAGGACGCCGTTCAGGCCCACGCGCGCACCCATCACGGTCGAGGTGAAGTCCGCCCGCTGGGCGTTCCAGGCCACATAGAATCCCTGCCCCGACGACGCGAGGGTGGCGATGACGTGGCCATCCACCAGCAGGAACGGTGCACTGACCGAATTGAGCTGCGCGTCGAACAGCACCGCGCCGGTGCCATTGGCCGCCCCGAACGCGAGCAGGTACGTGCCGCCCGCGTAGGCGAGCCGCAGGCCGGAGCCGGAGATGACATCCTCGGAGACGAGGCTGCGGGTCGGCGGATCGAGGATCTCGCCCAGCGCCGAGATGCGCACGGCGAAGATGTCCCGGCTGATGTCGTTGCCGATCGTCGCGACCACCCAGCCCACGCCGTCGGAAGCGACGGCAAAGGCCCCATCGCCGAGGCCGTGCAGCGGGATCGGATCAGCATCGACGACGCTGCCGTCGGCCGCCACGCGCACCGCCGCCAGCCCGTTCTGGTAGAAGAAGCCGGTGCCCGACAGGCCCAGGGTGCGGAACAACACCAGCCACTCGCTGCCGTTCCAGGCGGCCATCGGGGCCCCTTGCGCACCGCGGCCGGCGTGGATGGCAAACGGCACCGCATCGAGCGGCGTGCCGTCGTCCGCCAGGCGAACGCCGTAGATGTCGCCCGAGGTCTCGTACTCGTTGTAGACATAGGGGTTGGCGCGCTGATCGGTCCATAGCACCAGCCGGACGCCATTGCCCGCCGCGATCGACGGCGCAGTCTGATCCCCCGCCGCCAGCGAGACGCTGCCGTCCGCGGGCCAGGGCGTGGTCAATCCCGGAAGCGCTGCGTGGGAAAGGCAGCTCAGCAGCAGGGCCAAAAGCGCTGCGAGCCAGGTCAATGGCATTCGGATCATGTCGGTCTCCGTGATCTCTCTTATTTTGTGGCTGGCACCAGGAAGCCAGGGCAGCTCGGCGCGTGGCGCGAGCCGCTCGCCCCATCCTAGGGAGATCGGAAACTTAAATCCTTAAATTGGGGGCAGATGGGTCAACTTTCGCCGACCTTGTCTGGCAATCGGGGCATTTGGCGCAAGCCCTTGGGCCATAGGGCCCGCCGCCGCCCATTTTCCCGCTTCAGACCCCCATCAGCCGGAGCGCCGCATAGGGCACCAGGTTGAAGACGAGGATCAGGATCTTGTAGTTGCCGAGGAAGCGGAGGTACTCCGCCGGCAGGCTCGCCTCATCGAGACCGAAGAGGCGAGCATGGAGGCGACAGGTCAGCGGCCGGAACGTGGTGACGGCGACGGCCGACAGCGCGTAGAGGCCAAGGTTGAGCAGGCTGCACCAGCCCAGGAAAGGCACCAGCAGAGCGGGGTCGGTCATGAGCGTCTCCGGACGTTCCGGCTTGCGGGAACGGTCGGGTTCACCCCTCGCGGGCGACGCCCGCCCGCGCGCGCGCCCCCGGCACCGGACTTGCCGCTCGCCGGGGCTGTGCTCAGACCGTGGCGTGAAAGTGCTTCGGGTAGGTCGTATGAATCCACAGGGTGCTGTCGCCCAGCTTCATGATGCAGCAGACCGCGGTCTCGATCTTCTTCAGTGAGAAGGCGTTGTCGCCGGAACCGCCACCGTAATACAGGGGCGGAACGGCATCGACGATCTTGCGATCGGTGGCGGTGCCCGCGTCGAGGTCGGCCAGGGCCTGCTGGCCCTTGCTGCCATTGAGCAGCGCCTGGGTCACCTTGATGGCCGTGAAGGGATCGGCATAGAAGGACCGGCCTTCCGGCCCGCTCATGTACTTCGGGTCGCGATCGAGGCCGATGTGCTTTTCGTAGGCGTGACCGGGCTCGGCTTTCGACGTGGGCTCTTTCGGGCCCTTGTACACATCGATTGTCCTGACGACTTCACCCGCCTTGTTGCGAAATTCGCGCTTTTCCCAGTCGTAGTCCGTTGCGCCCCAGACCTGCCGGAAAAGATGCAGGTATTGCCCCTCGGAGCGGTCCATCGCCGCCTTGACGTCCTCGAACTGGTAGAACCGTGCCACGCCCATGTGTGTGTCTCCTTCGTCTGTGGGTCGAGCATGACGCTATCACCGCCCCCAACGCTTGCGGCGACGACGGAGGGCGCCCTGTGACCGAAGTCGCGGGCGCGCCGGGAGGGGGCACTCACGGTTGGCCGGTGGTCACGGGCTCGACCGTCCAGCCGTCTTCCGCCAGCAGGGCGAGCATGCCCTTCGGCCCATAGAGATGCAGCGCGCCCACCGCGGCAAAGGCGCCACCCCGACGCAGGTAGGCCTGAAGCCGGTAGGCCATGACGACGCTGCGGTCGTGGATGATCGCCTTCTCGAGCTTCTCCTGGTGGCGCCGCCCAGCCTCGGAATCGCCGCCGTTGCGGCGGGCGATCCGCGCCAGGCCGGCCAGGTCACCGGCCAGGTAGGTGGCGATGTGTTCCTCCATTTCGCCCGCCAGCGCGTCGTGGCGCTTCAGGGCGATCTCGAGCAGGCCGAGCTGGGCATCGAGGGGGATGCCGTCGAAGACCGCAATCTGTTCCTCGACCGAATCCAGTTCCTCGATGCGCTTGTTCTGCATGCGGGCGCGGGCGTAGAGCGCGATGTCCGGGCTTTGCCCGCCCCCGCCCGGCGCGGCGGTGGCCAGCAGCAGCGCCGCCCACGGCTTGAGCTGCCGCAGGCGCTCGGTCGTCGCGCCCTTGGCGCCCATCACCGCGCGCAGGCGCACGAACACCGGCTCGGGCAGCATCGCGTCGAGGCGCATGTCCCCATCGAGCAGGCTGGCCTCGGCAAATCGGGCCGCAACCGCCCGGTCCGGGTAGAGCTCGAGCACGAAGATGCGCGCCCGGTCGAAGGCAGCCTCGGCCGCCGGCGGCAACGCGAGCAGGCGCGGGTCGGCCAGGTGCATCGTGCCGTAGAGGTAACTGGCCGGCGTTTCCGCCTGGCTGACGCGCCACAGCAGGCCCCGATCGTAGGTCTGGGCGAGCGCGGCGACCGGGCTTGCCATTCCGATCACGAGCGTGCAATGCAGCAGCCACCATGGCCGGCGCCGTTGCAGGCCATGCCATGCGGGAGTGGCCACCTGCTGCCGCAAAGCAGCAAAAAAACGACTTGCAATGTCTATTAGCATTCTCTAACTTACTAACGTGTATCGCACGGCCGGGCGAGTCGGCGTGACGTCGATACCGTGAGGAGGAGAGACAAGAATGGCACACATCATCATCATCGGCGCCGGCATCGGCGGCCTGCCGATGGCCTATGAAATGCGCGACACCGCGCGCCCGGAAGACCGCATCACCGTCATCGCGAAGGATCCCAAGTTTCACTTCGTGCCGTCGAATCCCTGGGTCGCGGTCAACTGGCGCAAGCGCGAGGATATCGAGGTGGATCCGGCCGAGGTGCTGGCCAGGCGCGACATCGACTTCATCCCGGTCGGCGTGGCGCGGGTGCATCCGGCGGACAACACCGTCGAACTCCTCGACGGCCGCAGCCTGCCCTACGACTACCTGGTGATCGCCACCGGTCCGCGTCTGGCCTTCGAAGAGGTGCCGGGCCTTGGACCCGAGGGCCACACCCAGTCGGTCTGCCACGTGGACCACGCGGTCACCGCCGAGGCCAGCTGGAAAGCCTTCGTGGCCGACCCCGGCCCGGTCGTGATCGGGGCCGTCCAGGGGGCCTCGTGCTTTGGCCCGGCCTACGAGTTCGGCATGATCGTCGACGCCGACCTGCGCAAGCGCAGGATCCGCGACCGGGTGCCGATGACCTTCGTCACCTCGGAGCCCTACATCGGCCACCTGGGCCTGGGCGGGGTCGGCGATTCGAAGGGCATCATGGAATCGGCCTTCCGCGACCGCCATATCAAGTGGATCTGCAACGCCAAGGTCGAGCGCATCGAGGAAGGCCTGATGCACGTCGTCGAGCACGACGAGGACGGCCAGGAAAAACGCCGCCACGCGGTGCCCTTCAAGTTCTCGATGATGCTGCCGGCCTTCAAGGGGGTCGACGCCGTGATCGGCATCGAGGGCCTGACCAACCCGCGGGGCTTCATCCTGATCGACCAGCACCAGCGCAACCCGACCTACCGCAACGTCTTCGCGGTCGGCGTGTGCGTCGCGATTCCGCCAGTCGAGGCGACCCCGGTGCCCACCGGCACGCCCAAGACCGGCTACATGATCGAGTCGATGGTGACCGCCACGGCCCACAATATCCGGGCCCTGATCGATGGCCGCGAGCCGACCGAGAAGGCCACCTGGAACGCGGTCTGCCTCGCCGACTTCGGCGACACCGGCGCAGCCTTCGTGGCCCTGCCCCAGATCCCGCCCCGCAATGTGAACTGGTTCTCCCAGGGCAAGTGGGTACACCTCGCGAAGATCGCCTTCGAAAAGTACTTCCTGCGCAAGATGCGCAAGGGGACCACCGAGCCGGTCTATGAAAAGGTGGTGATGAAGGCCGTCGGCATCGCCAAGCTACGCAAGGAAGGCTAGGCAACCTGCGGCACTGGCCCCCTGGCCCGCCGCCGGCGCCTCCCGCCGGCCCGGCGGGCCACTTGCCATCCGGGCCCACGGCGGGCATGATCGAACGCAAAAAACGGCCCGGGAGGGAGCCGAAGCCGACACTGCCTGTCGGCGCCGCTGGCGCGCGACCCTGTTGACCGCTGCGCGAGCCTGCCCCTGAAGCCTGCACGATGAACGACCCCCGATCTGCCACCAGCGGCGCCCACACTGAGCACCCGCTCCGCTACAAGCTCAATAACGAACTGCACGCCCGCCCGCCGGTGGCCCTGCGCTGCCCCCAGGCGGTGTCCTACGTGGCGCTGGTCCATGACGGCGCGACGGCCGACGACGAGGTCGCCCACCTGCGGCACCTGGCCGAGGCGTTTGCGGTGCCGCTGCCCGAGGTGGACGGCGACCACCTGTTGCTCGTCACCCCCCGCTTCCGCCTCAAGTGGGAGCGCCACACCGAATTCTCCTGCTACACGGTCTTTCGCGACCTGAACGGCGACGAGGGCGATCAGCCCACCGCCGTCGAGGTGCTGCCGCCGCGCTGGCTCGAAGCCATCCCCGGCAAGCTGCTGGTCGGCACCCACGTGGACCTGCGCGATGCCGGCGCGGTGACGCCCGAGTCGGTCATCGCCACCGCCACTCGCGACGGCTCGCAGATGATCGCCACCCGCGTGGCCGAGGGCGGGGCCTGGGTGTTCACCGACTTCCTGCTCACCGACGGCTGGACCCGTTTCCTGGTGCTGGACGAGAAGCTCACGCCACGCCAGACGGGCCGCATGGTCCAGCGCCTGCTCGAGATCGAGACCTACCGGATGACCGCCCTGCTGGCCTTCCCGGTGGCCAAGGAGGTGGGGCGACTCCTCAACCGCGCCGAAGGCGAGTTGGCCGACCTGATGGACCGGATCGTCGCCGCCGCGACGCCGGAAGACGAACGCCAGGTGCTCAGCCGGCTGACGCGTCTCGCCGCCGACGTGGAGCGTTCGGTGGCCCGCTCGACCTTCCGCTTCGGCGCGGCCGCGGCCTATTCCCGGCTGGTGGAGCACCGCATCGAGGAACTGCGCGAGGTGCGCGTCTCCGGCTTCACGACGATCCGGGAATTCATGGACCGGCGGCTCGCGCCGGCGATCAACACCTGCGCCGCCAACGCTCGCCGCCAGGATGACCTCTCCGGCCGGATCGCGCGCAACTCGCAGCTGCTGCGCACCCGGGTCGACATCGAACTGGAGCGCCAGAACCAGGAGCTGCTGGCCCAGATGAACCGGCGCGCCAAGCTGCAGTTGCGCCTGCAGGAGACCGTGGAGGGCCTGTCGGTGGTCGCGATCACCTACTACGCCTCGCAACTGGTGCAGTACCTCGCCAAGGGCGCCAAGGGGATCATCGCACCGCTGACGCCCGAGATCGTGACCGCCGTCTCGATCCCCGTCATCGGCGCCGCCGTCGCCTACAGCCTGCACCGCATGCGCAAGGCCCTCGCCGCGGCGGACGGCGGACACGACTGACCGTCCGCGGCGTAAGGTTTCGACCCGGCGGCCTGTCCCACTGCTGTGGCGGGCCATCGTTACCGAACATGGTCCGCGTCCTCCGGGAGAGAGACCCTTGCATGCTGGAACTCATCCGACTCGCCTGCCGGCCGCGCACCCTGCGCACGTCGGCCCTGATCGCCCTCGTCGTGGGCACGATCCTGAACGGGATCAATCAGGGCGACCGCGTACTGGCGGGCATGCCACTCGACTGGGGGCGCGTCCTGCTCAATTTTCTTGTACCGTTCTGTGTCGCCAGCATCAGCGCGGCGCTCAACGGCAGGGCCGCGAAAGGAAAAGAGGGATGAGCACAGCCGACGTCGGGACCGGAATCGACTGGAACGATCCGTCCATCGAAAAGATCCGCCGGGACATGGTGCGCTTTGCGCAACTGCAGTTGCGCGACGCGGGCGCCGCCGAGGATATGGTGCAGGAGGCCTTGTTCTCGGCGATGAAGTACGAGTCGAGCTTCGCCGGCCGTTCGGCCCTGAAGACCTGGATGTTCTCGATCCTGCGCAACAAGATCGTCGACCACATCCGCAAGAGCTCGCGCGAGATCGCCGGTGCCGACCTGGTCTCGGGCAGCGCCGAGGATGGCGACGACTTCGACGCCCTGTTCAACGAGCGGGGCCACTGGAACCCGGAGGACAAACCCCCCACCTGGGCCGACCCGGAAGCCTCGATGTCGCAGCAGCAGTTCTGGGACGTCTTCGATGCCTGCCTCGAGAAACTCCCGCCCAAGACCTCGCGGGTCTTCATGATGCGCGAGTTCCTCGACCTCGACACCGACGAAATCTGCTCGGAGCTGGGCATCAGCACCAGCAACTGCTGGGTCATCCTGCACCGGGCGCGCAGTGGACTGCGGCTGTGTCTCGACAGCAACTGGTTCGACAACGGGGAGGCGGCATGCTGAGCTGCAAGGACGTCACGCGCCTGTGCTCCCAGGAGCAGGACCGCCCCCTGAGCCTCACCGAGCGCCTCAACCTGCGCATGCACCTGGCGATCTGCAAGGCGTGCACCAACTTCCGCCAGCAGCTGTTCTTCCTCAGGGCGGCCACCCAGCGCTACCGCGAGGGCCGGAAGACCCCCGACGAAGACTGAGGCCCGGCCCGTGGGTACCGTGCTGGATCGCGTCGGGCACCGGATCGGCCGCTACCTGTCGCGACCGGTGGCGAACGACTTCCTCACGCCGCCGACGCCGCCCGAGGTCCTGCTGCGCACGCTCCTGCCCGGCGATGTATTGCTGGTCGAGGGCAACACGCGCATCAGCGGCATCATCAAGTACCTGACGCAGTCGACGTGGTCTCATGCCGCCCTCTACGTGGGCAATGCGCTGGCCGACCGGGCCGATACGCCCTCGCAGGCCTTCATCGAGGCCGACATCGTGGAAGGGGTGCGGGCCGTCTCCATCGACGAGTTCGCCGGCCTGCCGAGCCGCATCTGCCGCCCTTCCGGCATCAACCAGGAAGACCTGCAGGCTGTGCTGCGCTTCGCCATCGAGCGCCTGGGTCACCAGTACGACCTGCGCAACATCATCGATCTCGGGCGCTACCTGTTCCCGACCCCGCCGGTCCCCCAGCGATTCCGCCGCCGCATGCTGACGCTGGGCAGCGGCGACCCGACCCGGGCCATCTGTTCGACCCTGATCGCCCAGGCCTTCCAGTCCGTGCGCTACCCGATCCTGCCCGAGCGGATCGTCCGGCCGGGCGGCGCCGCCGACTGCCCGGACTGCGTCGAGGAGGCCCTTCGGTTGCGCCACTACAGCCTGTTCGCGCCGCGGGACTTCGACGTCTCGCCCTACTTCGCGATCATCAAGCCGGGCACTGCCACGGCGGCCCGTTACCGGGAACTCGTCTGGGCCGACCGGAGCGGAACGGGCCTGGCGTAGCGGTGTCCCAGGAGCCTGGCCACCCCATGCCATAATCCCAGCACCCTACAGGCAGACCAATGATGATCGACCCCTCCCCGTTCCAGGCCCGCCGCCAGCGACTTCTGCAGGAGATGCAGGCCCGCGGCGGCGGCGTCGCGCTGATCCCGACGGCGCCGGAGGCGCTGCGCAACCGGGACACCCATTACCCCTATCGCTTCGACAGCTATTTCTACTACCTGACCGGCTTCCGCGAGCCGGAGGCGGCGCTGGTGCTGGTCGCCGGCGACACGCCGCGCTCGATCCTGTTCTGCCGCGACAAGGACGTGGAGCGGGAGATCTGGGACGGCTACCGCTTCGGCCCCGATGCGGCGCGGGAGGCCTTCGCGATGGACGCCGCCCACGTCATCGACGATCTGGCGAGGATGCTGCCTGATCTGCTCGCCGACCAGCCCGCCCTGTTCTACGCCCTGGGCCATGACGCCGCCTGGGACAAGCGGATCACCGAGGGGCTGAACGCTGCCCGCGCCAACACCCGCAGCGGCGTCACGGCGCCGGCCTCGGTCGCGGACGTGCGCGCGCTGGTGGACGAGATGCGCCTCGTCAAGGACGCCAGCGAGATCGCCCTGATGCGCCGCGCAGCGGCGATTTCCGCCGAGGCACACCGGCTCGCGATGCGCGAATCGCGTCCGGGCATGTTCGAGTACGAGATCGAGGCGGTGATCGGCCAGTGCTTCCGCCGCGCCGGCGCCCAGGCGCCGGCCTACCCGTCGATCGTTGCCAGCGGCCCCAATGCCTGCGTGCTGCACTACATCGAGAACGACCGCAAGATGGCCGACGGGGACCTGCTGCTGATCGACGCCGGCTGCGAACTGGACGGCTACGCCTCGGACATCACCCGCAGCTTCCCGGTCAATGGCCGCTTCTCCGGCCCCCAGCGCGACATCTACGCGCTGGTGCTGGCGGCCCAGGCCGCGGCGATCGACGCGACCCGCCCCGGCGCCACCTGGAACGCGCCTCACGACGCCGCGGTACAGGTACTGGCCCAGGGGCTGATCGACCTCGACCTCCTCGAGGGGAGCCTCGACGGCGTCCTCGAAAACCAGGATTACCGCCGCTTCTACATGCACCGCACCGGCCACTGGCTGGGCCTCGACGTGCACGACGCGGGCGAGTACAAGCTCGGCGGCGACTGGCGGCCGCTGGTACCGGGGATGACACTGACGATCGAACCGGGCTGCTACATCCGCCCTGCCGACGATATCCCGGAGGCCTTCTGGCACATCGGCGTGCGCATCGAGGACGACGCCCTGGTGACAGCCGACGGCTGCGAGCTGATCACCGCCGACGCACCCAAGACGGTGGACGAGATTGAAACGCTGATGGAGCAGATGCGTGATACCCCATGACCTGCTCATCGTCGGCGCCGGCCCGGTCGGCATGGCCCTCGCGCTGGCCCTGCGCGGCAGCGGCCTCGACATCGCCCTGGTGGATGCGCGGCCGCGTGGCGCGGCCCGCAGTGATCCGCGGGTGCTCGCGCTGGCCCACGGCACCCGCCTGACCCTGCAGCGCCTCGGCGCCTGGGATGGCCTGCCGGTCACACCGATCCGAAGCATTCACGTTTCCCAGGCCAGCGGCTTCGGCCGCACCCGGATCGAGGCCGCCGAGCACCACCTCGACGCGCTGGGCTATGTGGTGCGGGCCGGCGACCTGGCCACCGCCCTGGACGAGCGCCTGCGCGACGCCGGCATCCCGGTCATCGAGGGGCGCAAGGTGGCCCATCTCGCGGCCGGTGAGGACGACGTGACGGTCAGCCTCGAAGGCGACGGCGGACAGGCCGTCCGGGCTCGTCTGGTGGCCTGTGCGGAGGGCGGCGTACAGGGCGGCGCGGCCGACATCGACGGCCGCGACTATGGTCAGCACGCGGTCATCACCCTGGCCAGGCCGGCCGACCCGCACCACCACCTGGCCTTCGAGCGATTCACGCCGGACGGTCCCCTCGCGCTGCTCCCCTGCCGGGAGGACTACGCGATCGTCCATACCGCCTCGCCGCGGCGCGCCGACCGCCTGCTGGCCCTCGACGAACGCGAGTACATGGATGAAGTCGAGCAGCGGATGGCGGGCCGCGTCCGCCTGGTCCGTGTCGAGCCCCGCCTGCGCTTCCCCCTCGCCCTGCGCTACCGGCGCGACCCGGTCGGCGAGCGGGTCGCCTGGCTCGGCAACGCCGCCCAGACCCTGCATCCGGTCGCCGGCCAGGGCTTCAACCTCGCCCTGCGCGACGTCTGGGCCCTGGCGACCACCCTGCGCGAGCGCGCGACCGGCGAGGATCCGGGCAGCGCCACCCTGCTCGACCGATACCGCCGGGCCCGCCGCCTCGATCGCCGCGCGACGATCGGCGCGACCGACTCGCTGGTGCGCCTGTTCAGCAACGACATCGGGCCGCTCAATGCGTTGCGGGGCGCCGGCCTGCTGCTGCTCGACGCCTGCCCGCCGCTGCGCGGTGCGCTCGCCCGACGGATGATGTTCGGCGCCCGCGCCTGGCCCTGAGCATCGCCGCGCCCGGACACACTGCCGACCCGCCCCTGTTGCGCCCGTCACGACGCTCGTCCCGCCGGCCACGCATTTTCGCCGACGGGGGCCCTGCCATCGGGTAGAATTCCGGCTTTCCCGTTTGCCTCCCTTCCCATGCAACTCGCCGGTTTTCACCTGCGGAACAACGTCTTTCTGGCGCCCATGGCCGGCGTCACGGACCGTCCGTTCCGGCAGCTCGCGAAGCGCATGGGCGCCGGCCTGGCGGTGTCCGAGATGGTCACCTCCAACGCCCTGCTGTATGCCACCGACAAGACGCGGCTGCGCACCGACCACCGGGGCGAGACGGGCCCGGTGAGCGTGCAGATCGCCGGGTCCGACCCGGCGATGATGGCCAAGGCGGCACGCCACAACCGCGACGGTGGCGCCGACATCATCGACATCAACATGGGCTGTCCGGCCAAGAAGGTGTGCAATGTCGCCGCCGGCTCGGCCCTGATGCGGGACGAGGCCCTCGTCGGCCGGATCCTCGAAGCCGTCGTGGCTGCCGTGCCGGACACGCCGGTCACGCTGAAATGCCGGACCGGCTGGGACCGGGACTCCCGGAACGTGTTGCGCATCGCCCGCATCGCCGAGGAAGCCGGCATCCAGGCGCTGACCATCCACGGCCGCACCCGCGCCGACCGCTACATGGGCGAGGCCGAGTACGACACCATCGCCGAGGTCCGCCAGCACATCCGGATGCCACTGATCGCGAATGGTGACATCGACTCGGCCCACAAGGCGAAGGCCGTCCTGGCTCACACCGGCGCCGATGCCGTGATGGTCGGCCGGGCCGCCCAGGGTCACCCCTGGATCTTCGCCGAGATCGCCCACTTCCTGGCGACGGGCGAGGAGCTCGCACCGCCGACCCTCGAGGCGCGACGCCGGGTGTGCCACGGCCACGTGCTCGACATCCACGCCTTCTACGGCGACGACAAGGGCGTGCGGATCGCGCGCAAGCACATCGGCTGGTACGTCCAGGGCATCCCGGGCGCCCACGCCTTCCGACAACACATGGTCCGCCTCGAAGGCAGGCACGCGCAGCTTGTCGCGGTGGACCGCTTTTTCCGCGATCCGTCGGCCTGGCTGGCAGCGGATGCGCCACGCGATTTTGCCGAGGAACTGGCAGCATGACCTGTAACAACAACGAGATCGCCGATTCGGTGTTCCGCACCCTCGATCGCTACTTCCGCGACCTGGACGGCGAGAAGCCCGCCGCGCTCTACGACATGGTCATGAAGAACGCCGAACGCCCGATGCTCGAGTTTGTCCTGCGCCACGCCAACGGCAACCAGACCGCAGCGGCCGAACTGCTCGGTATCAACCGCAACACGCTGCGCCGCAAGCTGACCGAATACGACCTCCTTTGAATCTGCGCACCGCGCTCTACACTGACCCAGAATGAAAGTTTCCCGTGCCCTGATCAGCGTTTCGGACAAGACCGGAATCGTCGAATTCGCCCAGTCGCTGGCTGCCGCCGGCGTGGCCCTGCTCTCCACCGGCGGCACCGCGCGCCTGCTGCGCGAAGCGGGTCTCACCGTCACCGACGTCTCCGAGCACACCGGCTCCCCCGAGATTCTCGACGGACGGGTCAAGACCCTGCACCCGAAGGTCCATGGTGGCCTGCTGGCGCGGCGCGACCTCGCCGAGCACATGGAGACCATCGCGTCCCACGGCATCGAGCGCATCGACCTGCTGGTGGTCAATCTGTACCCGTTCCAGCAGACCATCGCCAAGTCCGACTGCACGCTCGAGGAGGCGATCGAGAACATCGACATCGGTGGCCCGGCGATGGTCCGCGCAGCAGCCAAGAATCATGGCAACGAGGCGGGCGGCGTCGCGGTCGTGACCGACCCGGCCGACTACGCCCTGGTGCTCGACGAGCTCGGCGCACGCGACGGCAGCATCTCCGCCACCACCCGCTTCTCGCTGGCGGTCAAGGCCTTCACCCACACCGCCCGCTACGACAGCGCGATCTCCAACTACCTCACCGCGCTCGACGCGGAAGGCCGGATCCGCAGCTACCCGGACCGCCTGCAACTGGCCTTCGACAAGGTCCAGGACCTGCGCTACGGCGAGAACCCCCACCAGAGCGCTGCCTTCTACCGCGAGCCCGGCGCCGCGGCGGGTGGCATCGCCGCCTACACGCAATTGCAGGGCAAGGAACTGTCGTACAACAACATCGCGGATGCCGACGCGGCCTGGGAGTGCGTCAAGGCCTTCGACACAACCGCCTGTGTGATCGTCAAGCACGCCAACCCCTGTGGCGTGGCCATCGGGGCGAGCCCCCAGGAGGCCTACGCACGCGCCTTCCAGACGGATCCCACGTCGGCCTTCGGCGGCATCATCGCCTTCAACGACGAAGTGGACCAGGCGACGGCCGAGGCCGTCTCCAAGCAGTTCATGGAAGTCCTGATCGCCCCGTCCTATACGGCCGCCGCCCTCGACGTGCTGCGCGCCAAGCAGAACGTCCGCGTCCTGACCATGCCGACCGGCGACGTGCGCCAGATCGACGTCAAGCGGGTCGGCGGTGGCCTCCTCGTGCAGAGCGCCGACCATGCTCCCCTGGCGCTGACCGATCTCAAGGTGGTCACCCAGCGGGCACCGAGCGCGCAGGAGCAGCAGGACCTGCTGTTCGCCTGGCGGGTCGCCAAGTACGTCAAGTCGAACGCCATCGTCTACTGCAAGGACGGGATGACGATCGGGGTCGGGGCCGGCCAGATGAGCCGAGTCGACTCGGCCCGGATCGCGAAGATCAAGGCGGAGAACGCCGGCCTCGCGATCACCGGCTGTGTCGTCGCCTCCGACGCCTTCTTCCCGTTCCGCGACGGCCTCGACGTGCTCGCCGAAGCGGGCGCTACGGCGGTGATTCAGCCGGGCGGCTCGATGCGCGACGCGGAGGTGATTGCGGCTGCCGACGAGCACGGTCTGGCGATGGTCTTCACCGGCTTCCGCCACTTCCGCCACTGATCAAACAGAACATGCGGCGGGCCGGCCCCGCCGAGATGCAACCAACAGAGAGTCCGCCCCCATCATGAAAGTCCTTGTCATTGGCTCAGGTGGTCGAGAACACGCCCTGGCCTGGAAACTTGTCCAGTCGCCCAAGGTGCACAAGGTCTATGTCGCGCCCGGCAACGCCGGCACGGCGCTCGAGCAGGGCGTCGAGAACGTGCCGATCACCGACACCAAGGTGCTGATCGAGTTTGCCAAGCGCGAGGACGTGGTGCTGACCGTCGTCGGACCCGAGGCGCCCCTGGCAGACGGTGTCGTGGACGCCTTCCGCGCCGCCGGCCAGAAGATCTTCGGCCCGATCCGCGCCGCGGCCCAGCTCGAGGCCTCGAAGGACTTCGCCAAGCAGTTCATGGCGCGCCACAAGATCCCCACCGCGGCCTACGCGACCTTCACCGATGCCGCCGAAGCCCACGCCTACGTGAAGCGGCAGGGCGCACCGATCGTCATCAAGGCCGACGGCCTTGCCGCTGGTAAAGGCGTGGTGGTCGCGATGACTGCCGACGAAGCCCACGCCGCAATCGACATGATGCTGGTGGACAACAAGATGGGGGGCGCCGGCGCCCGCGTCGTCATCGAGGAGTTCATGACCGGCGAGGAAGCCAGCTTCATCGTCATGGCCGACGGCCGCCACGCCATGGCACTGGCCACCAGCCAGGACCACAAGCGCCTCAAGGATGGCGACCAGGGCCCAAACACCGGCGGCATGGGTGCCTACTCGCCGGCGCCCGTCGTCACGCCCGAGGTCCATGCACGGGTGATGCGCGAGGTCATCATGCCGACCCTGAACGGCATGATCGCCGATGGGCACCCCTACACCGGCTTCCTCTATGCCGGCCTGATGATCGACGACGAGGGCAAGCCGCGCGTGGTCGAGTTCAACTGCCGCATGGGCGACCCGGAGACGCAACCGATCATGATGCGGCTCAAGACCGACCTGGTTGACCTCGTCGAGGCCGCCATCGACGGCAAGCTCGACACCGCCGAGGCCGAGTGGGATCGCCGCTTCGCGCTGGGCGTCGTCCTTGCCGCCCATGGCTATCCGGAATCGCCGCGCAAGGGCGATGTGATCAGCGGCCTGCCCGAGGCGGGCCGGCCGGAAGCGCACGTCTTTCATGCCGGCACCGCGAACCGGGACGATCAGGTGGTCACCGCAGGCGGACGCGTGTTGTGTGTCACCGCCCTCGGCGAGAACGTCAAGACGGCCCAACGGAATGCCTACGACGTGGCCGACCACATCATGTTCGACGGTAAGCAGATGCGCCGCGACATCGGCCACCGCGCTCTGAAGCGCTGAGCCACAGTATTTAACGGTGTTGCCGAACCCCCGCCGCCCGCTTCAGGCGGCCGCTTAGCCGGCAGTGTTATGCTCCGCTGCGGTGACGTCGGCCCTCCGGCCGACGGGAAAACCCGCACCCGCAATCGAGGAGGAGACACCCATGGCACTGAGTTTCGAACTGACCAAGAGCGAGAAGGGCGAGTTCTATTTCAAGCTGCTGAACGCCGATGGCGGCACCCTGGTCCGCAGCGAGGGCTACAACGCCAAGGCCAGCGCCACCAACGGTATCGAGTCTGTCCGCAAGAACTCGACCGAAGACGGCCGCTACGAGCTGAAGACGGCCTCGGACGGCCGTGAATTCTTCAACCTGAAGGCCTCCAACGGCCAGGTGATCGGCACCAGCCCGATGTTCAAGGATGCCGCCGCGCGCGATGCCGCGATCGCGGATGTCAAGAAGGGTGCCGGCGGCGCCAAACTCAACGACAAATCCTGAGGCCGACGTGCACGCAGCCACCGTCAAGACCTATCTCGAGGACCTCCAGGTCCGCATCGTCGAGGCCCTTGAGGCCTTTGACGGCAAGCCCTTCGCGCGGGACGCCTGGGAGCGCCCCCTCGGGGGTGGCGGCGTCACGCGGGTCATCGAGGAGGGCGCTTTCTTCGAGCGCGGTGGCTGCAACTTCTCCCACGTGATGGGCGGCACCCTGCCGCCCTCAGCGACGGCCAACCGCCCCGAGCTGGCCGGGCGCAGCTTCGAGGCCATGGGCGTCTCGCTGGTCCTGCACCCGCGCAACCCCTACTGCCCGACCGTGCACATGAACGTGCGCTTCTTCATTGCCGAGGCACCCGACGCGAATCCGGTGTGGTGGTTCGGCGGCGGCATGGACCTGACGCCCTACTACCCGTTCGAGGAAGACGTCCGGCATTTCCACCAGACCTGCAGGCAGGCGATCCTGCCCTGGGGTGAGGCCGAGTACCAGCGCCTCAAGGACTGGTGCGACCGCTATTTCTTCCTCAAGCACCGCAATGAGCCCCGCGGTGTCGGCGGCCTGTTCTTCGACGACCATGGCGCGGATGGCGAGACGCCCTTCGAGGACGCGTTTGCCCTGACCCGTTCAGTCGGTGACGCCTTCGTCGGCGCCTATCTGCCGATCGCCGAACGCCGCAGGGACACCCCCTACGGCGAGCGCGAGCGCGACTTCCAGGCCTACCGCCGTGGACGCTACGTGGAATTCAACCTGGTCTTCGACCGGGGCACGCTGTTTGGCCTGCAGTCGGGCGGCCGGACCGAGTCGATCCTGATGTCGATGCCGCCGATCGTGAAGTGGCGCTACGACTGGCAACCGGAAGCGGGCAGCCCGGAAGCCACCCTCTACACCGATTACCTGCGCCCGCGCGACTGGGCCTGACCGGCCCCGCAGGCGGGGCCAGCCCCGGACTCAGGCCGCCGCCAGCTCCGCTGCGCGGCGGTAGTGTTTCTGAGCGTCGCCGGGCCGCTCCAGCGCCTCGGACAGACGCGCCAGCGCCAGATGGGTATCCCGGTCCGCATCGATGCTGAGCGCGGCTTCGAGATAGCTCTGGGCCTTGCCCCACAGCTTCATCCGCATGCACAGGCGCCCCAGGCTCAGCAGCAGGCCGGCGTCCTGCGGGTGCTCCCTCAGCCAGCCCTCGGCCCTCGCCAGACCCTGCGACAGGACCTCGTCCTCGACGCAGCAGTCGGCATAGCAGCGGGCCAGCAGAGGCTCCCAGTGCTCCGACAGCATCTCCTCGACCGCCTTGCGGGCCAGCGAACCCTGCCCTGCCGCCACGAGGATCGGCACCGCCCGTTCGAGCAGCAGATGGTCGCCGGCCTCTCGCGGCGGGATGGCCGCCCAGTAGGCCGCCAGCTGCTCTTCGTCACCCGCCCGCTCGCGCAGGCACTCCACGTGGGCCTTGCGAATAATCGCCTGGGCGGCGTCCTCGCTCATGCCCTTGTGCTTGTGCAGCTGCCGGGCGAGACGCGCCGTCTCCTCCCACTTGCGCGCTCCCTGCGCCGCCTTCAGCGCGAGGCGCTGGGCCGCGATGTGGCGCTCGCCGCGCTCCCGCAGAGTGCCCAGGCAGCTCACAGCCTCATCGAAACGGCGGCCGTCCACGGCCAGCTCTGCCTCTGTCATCAGCCGCGCCGTGCGTAGCTTGTCGTGCTTGCCGGCCTCGCTGATCCACTCCCGGTACCGTTCCTCGTCGCGGATCTCGTGGGCGGCCCGGGCTGCCACCAGCGCAGCGATGCCGTTCTCGGCATCCTTGCGATGGGACTCGGAGGCGTGCTTCAGGGCCTGGGCGTAGCGCCCCTCCATGAAGAAGCGGAGGCTGTCGCGCAGTTTGCGCTGAGCGCCCTCGTGGCGACGATGGGCACGAAAGCGGCCCACTGCGCCCGGCAGCCTCAGGGTGCGACGTACCAGCCGCACCAGCAGGTATGCGGCCAGGAAGCCCAGTACGAGCAGGCAGATCACCAGGTTCAGGGACAGCTGGATCCGGTACGGCGACGACACGATCAGGACGTAGCCGCTGTTGTGGGTCGCCAGAAGCGACGCCACCGCCGCCAGCGCGAAGAGGCCGATCAGCCAGAGCAATGCCCGCATGGCCGACCTCCCTCAGTGCGCCGCTGCCGGCGCGTCGTGCGTCGGTGCGGGATGTGCTTCCGTGGCGGCCGGTGCAGGCGCGGCGTGGGCAGGTGCATCGTGCGCGGCGGGCGGGTCGGCGAGCGGCCCCGCGCTGGGCGCGGCATGGGCTGGCGCCGCAGAAGCTTTTTCGGGGGCTGATGCTGCCGGGGGCCTGGCGGGCTGATCGTCCGCTGCAACGGCCGGCGCTGCCGATGCCGCCGGCGCCGCTTCGACCGTGGGGGCCACCGCAACCGGCTTGCGATCCTGCAGGGCGCGCAGCCGCTTGTAGGTCTCCTGCAGGACAGGGGCCTCGTCCGGCGCGAGGCGCAGCTTCGCCAGCGCTGCGAGTTGCTCCAGGGCGTTGCGAACCACCTCGGACTCGCTGTCGAAATACATCCGCAGCCACTCGGAGGCCAGGCGCAGGTCGGTCTGATAGGTCCGGTCGTCCTGCGCGAGTACCGACAGGCGGGCGGACAGCAGACGAAGACGCAGGTTTTCGCGCAGGAACACTTCCTGGGACGGCGACAGGAAGGCCGGATCCGGGCGATCCAGGCGCTCGACGCGCACCAGCGTACGCAACTCGGACCACAGGTCGCGGAACACCCGCTTGACCTTGTCCGGGAAGCTGGCCGGCATGTCCGGTGCCGCGGCATGCATCTCGGGTGGTGGCGCCATGAAGGCCAGCGGCATCCGGTCGATCGCGGAGACGAGCACCTCGATCCGGGCCGCGGTGCCGCTCACATCCAGCCTCGGCGAGCCGGCGAGCATCTCGATGTCGGTCAGGAGGGCCTTGCGCAGGTGCACCAGCGGCGCCGCGTCGGATTTGCCAAGCCGGGCCTCGGCGGCCCTCAGGGCGGCCAGCGCCGCCTCGACATTGCCGGCGAGTTGCAGTTGCTGCATCGCCAGGCCGACGGCCTGCTCGACCTCGACCAGCAACTGATCCTCGCGACTGCGGGCGAGCGACTGGTAGAGGGCCTCGATCGCGGACTGCTGGCCGCGGGTCTCGGCCAGCGCGGCCTCGGTGGCGGACAGGCGACGCTGCAGGTCGGCGACCGCATCCTGTCCCTGGCGTGCTGCAGCACGGGCATCGCGCGCGATGCCGTCACTGCTGTCCAGTCGACTCGCCAGATCCTGGCGGAGTGACGCGTTCTGTGTGCGCCCCTGCTGCCACAGCCAGCCGATCGCGCCGAAGGCGATCAACAGGCCAATCAGCAGGACCACCACGAGGGGCGAGGACTTCCGGCCTTGCGGCTCGGCAGGCGCTTGGGTCGTTTCCGGCTCCATCGACTCCGGCTCGGGAGCGGACCCCTCGGACCTAGTGGTGGGAGGCGGTGACGTCAGGGCGGCGGTTTCTTCAGTCATTCGGCAATCTTAACCGACGCTTCCAAAATGGGCATCCAGTCCGGACAACAATCCACGATCACCAGCGCCGGTTTCGATGACCGTCGAAAAGCCGAGACTCCGGGCGCGTTCGGCGATGCGCCAGTGCGGGACGAATACCGGGACATCGCACAGCGTGGCGAGGCCGTCGGGCCCGAGCAGACCGGACAGGTTGCCGAGCGCCTCGCTGCTGGTGGCGGTCAGCGCCGACAGAGTGCCATTGCGCGCCGGCGTCAGCAAGGCGTCCGCACCGCCGTCGGGCGCCAGGCGACGGTAGCAGCTCAGGTAGTGCACCTCGGCACCCCGGCCGGCGGCTTCCTGGCCGAGGAGGTCGCGCCCCCCGTCGCCACGGACGATCAGCAGTCGCTTGCCTGCGAGGGATGCCGCCGAGAATTCGGGCAGGGCGAGCACGGCCTCGCTGTCTGCTCCTTCCCGGGGAGCGATCACGCGGTCAAAACCCAACGTCTCGAGGGCCGCGCGGCTGCCGGCCCCGACCGTCGACACCGGCAGGCCCGCCGGCCACCCTTCTCTGCCACCCAGCGCCGCGATGCCGAGGCGGATCGCGTTGGGGCTGACGAAGAAGACGAGGTCGAAGCCAGGCAGCTGGGCTCGGACCGCGCGCAGCTCGGCAGAGTCTGTGACCGGTTCGATCCGTATCAGGGGAAAGACGAGGGCTTCCCCGCCCCGCGCGAGGATGGCGTCGGCCAGTGAGCCGCACTGGGCAGCCGGCCGTGTGACGGCGATCAGCCGCCCGGCCAGCGTGATGCCTGGGGGCGCCTCAGCCAAGCGCGGAGAGGATGGCCTCCGCGCCCTGCGCGCGCAGGTCTTCCGCCAGGGCCAGTCCGAGGGACTCGGCATCTTCCGGCGCGCCCTGGCGTTCACTGCGGGCGAAGCGGGTGCCGTCCGGCAATGCCACGAAGCCACGCAGCCAGAGTGCGCCATCGCGAGGCACGGCAAACGCCCCGAGCGGGACTTCGCAGCTGCCGGCAAGCGCGCGGGAGACCGCGCGTTCGGCCGCCACACAAGCCGCGGTCATCGGGTCGTTGAGGGGCGCCATCCAGGCCGCCACCTCAGGCCGGTCGGCCAGCGCCTCGATGCCCAGCGCACCCTGCCCGGCCGCGGGTAGCGAAACCTCCGACGGCAGCTCGGAGCGGATCCGGTCGCCGAGGCCGAGCCGCTTGAGACCGGCCGCCGCGAGGATGATGGCATCGTACTGTCCCTCATCGAGCTTGCGCAGCCGGGTATCGAGATTGCCCCGCAGGCTGGTCACGGCCAGCATCGGGTACTGGGCGTGGAGCTGCGCCTCGCGGCGCAGACTCGAGGTGCCGACCACGGCCCCGGGCGGCATGTCGTCGAGCGAGGCATAGCGGTTGGAGACAAAGGCATCGAGGGGCACCTCCCGCTCTGACACGCACACCAGCGCGAACTCGCCGGCCAGCTGCATCGGCACGTCTTTCATCGAGTGCACCGCAATGTCGGCCCGGCGGTCGAGCAGCGCGGTTTCGAGTTCCTTGACAAAGAGGCCCTTGCCGCCGACCTTGGCGAGCGGCCTGTCGAGGATCTGGTCGCCCCGGGTCGTCATGCCGAGCAGCTCGACGGAGCAGTCGGGGTACAGGCCCTCGAGGCGCGCCTTGACGTGCTCGGCCTGCCACAGGGCAAGGCGACTCTCACGCGTGGCGATGACAATTCGGCTGGGCGGGGTGGTGGGCTCGGTCACGATCGGCACTCGCTGTGAATCGATGGCAGGATGATCGCCTCGCTCCGCGTGGCGTCAGGGTACGCACCTATGGCGCGCAAAGCGGCAGCGATTCTAGCATGGGCGAAAAAGCGCCCGGACCGGCGCAGACTGAAAGCTTGACTCTGACACGGACCCCCGACCGACATGACAACTGACAAGGACTCGCCGCTGCGCGAGGACATCCGCCTGCTCGGCCGCCTGCTCGGCGACACGGTGAAGACCCAGGCCGGCGACGACGTCTTCGACCTGATCGAACGCGTACGCCAATGCTCGATCCGCTTCCGCCGCGACGATGACCTGGCCGCCCGCCGCGAGCTCGAAGGCCTGCTCGACGACCTGTCCCGGGACGACACGATTCACGTCGTGCGCGCCTTCAGCTACTTCTCGCACCTCGCCAATCTGGCCGAGGACCAGCACCACATCCGCCGCTCCCGGGCGCATCTGGTAGCCGGCTCGCCAGCACGCGAGGGCAGCCTGGCGCACGCCCTGGCGCTGGCAGACGCGCACGGCATCGACGCCGAAACGCTGGCTGGCTTCTTCGGCAGTGCGCAGGTGGTGCCGGTGCTGACCGCCCATCCGACCGAGGTGCAGCGCAAGAGCATTCTCAACTGCCACATGGCGATCGCGCGCCTGCTCGACGAGCGGGACCGCATGCAGCTCACCCCGGAAGAGGCGGAAGAGAACGATGCCGCCCTGCGGCGCGGCGTGCTCACCCTGTGGCAGACGCGCATGCTGCGTCCGGCGAAGCTCTCGGTGCTCGACGAGATCGCCAACGGGCTGTCCTACTACGACTACACCTTCCTGACCCAGTTGCCCCGCCTGTATGGTGCGATCGAGGACCAGCTCGCCCAGCACGGCCAGGAGGCCGAACTACCCCCGTTCCTGCGCATCGGCAGCTGGATCGGGGGTGACCGGGACGGCAACCCGTTCGTCACGGCCGAGGTGCTGGAGCGGGCGCTGGCCATGCAAAGCGAACGGGCCCTGGCCCACTACCTGCGCGAAATGCACACGCTGGCCTCCCAGTTGTCGCTGGCACACCTCCTGGTGCCCGCCACCGAGCGGCTGATGGCCCTCGCCGACGCGTCTCCCGACGACAGCCCGCATCGGGAGGACGAACCCTACCGCCAGGCCCTGACCGGACTCAGCGCCCGGGTCGCGGCGACCATCGAGGCCCTGTCGGGCAAGCCGGTCGGCAGTCATCCGGACGGTCATGGCCGACCCTACGACAGCGCCGACGCGCTGCTCGCCGACCTCGACACGGTGCGCGACTCCCTGCGCCTGAATGGCTCGGAGGCGCTTGCCCAGGGCCGCCTGCGCCGCCTGCGGCGGGCGGTGTCGGTGTTCGGCTTCCATCTGGCGCCGATCGACCTGCGGCAGAACTCGGACGTGTTCGAGCGGGTGGTTGCCGAGATGCTGGAGGTCGCCCATCCGGGCACCGGCTACCAGGACCTCGACGAGACCGCGCGAATCGACCTGCTGAGCCGCGAGCTCGCCGAGGCCAGGCCGCTCCACTCTCCCTTCCGCCGCTACTCCGAAGAGACCGAGAAGGAGCTGGCCATCTTCGACGCAGCCAGGCGGGCACACCTGCGCTACGGCGCCGCTTCGGTGCCCAATTGCATCATCTCCAAGACCGATGGCGTCTCCGACCTCCTCGAACTGGCGGTGATCCTGAAGGAGACCGGCCTGCTCGACCCGGTGGCCGGAACCCTCGCCGTGAACGTCATCCCCCTGTTCGAGACGATCGGGGATCTCGAAGCCGCGGCGGAAACCATGGATCGCCTGTTCGCGCTACCGGCTTACCGGCGCCTGCTCGATTCGCGCGGTCTCGCCCAGGAGGTGATGCTTGGCTATTCGGATTCCAACAAGGACGGCGGCTTCCTGAGTTCGGGCTGGTCCCTCTACAAGGCCGAGATCGCGCTGGTGAAGGTCTTCGACCGGCACGGGGTGCGCCTGCGCCTGTTCCACGGCCGGGGCGGCTCGGTCGGCCGGGGCGGCGGCCCGAGTTACCAGGCGATCCTGGCCCAGCCGGGGGGCGCCGTGCAGGGGCAGATCCGCCTGACCGAGCAGGGGGAGGTGATCGCCGCCAAATACGCCAACGCGGAGGTGGGCCGGCGCAATCTGGAGGTGCTCGTATCGGCGACGCTGGAAGCCACCCTGCTGTCCCGCGAGGCCCCGGGCCCCACCCACGAGGACTTGCAGGCGATGGACGAGCTCTCGGCCGACGCATTCGCGGCCTATCGCGCGCTCGTCTACGAGACCGAGGGCTTCGAGACCTACTTCTGGGAGTCCACGGTCATCGCCGAGATCGCGCACCTGAATATCGGCTCGCGCCCCGCATCCCGCAAGAAGACCCAGCGCATCGAGGACCTGCGCGCGATCCCGTGGGTCTTCAGCTGGTCCCAGTGTCGCCTGATGCTGCCCGGCTGGTATGGCTTCGGCTCGGCTGTCCGCGCCTTCGAGGCACGCCACGGCGCCGAGGGCATGGCGCGACTGAAGGCCTTGTACCGCTCGTGGGACTTCTTCGCCAGCCTGTTGTCGAACATGGACATGGTGCTGGCCAAGACAGACATCGCGATTGCGAGCCGCTACGCCGGGCTGGTGCGCGACCCGGCGCTGCGGGAGCGCATCTTCGGGCGAATCCGGGAGGAGCACGAGGAGAGCATCGAGGCCCTCGGCAAGATCACGGGCCAGGCTGAACTGCTTGACGGAAATCCGCTGCTCAAGCGATCGATCCGCAATCGCTTTCCGTATCTCGATCCCCTCAACCACGTCCAGGTGGAGCTGCTCCACCGGCACCGGGAAGGTCACGGAGACGAACGCATCAAGCGCGGCATCCACATGTCGATCAACGGCATCGCAGCCGGCCTGCGCAACAGCGGCTGAGCCTCGGCCGTCAGAGCTTCAGGGTGGCCTTGACCGAAGGCCACTGCCGGCGGCTGATCGACAGGGGTTCGGACACCCCTTCGAGCAGCACCGCCCAGTGGGGATCCCCCTCGCTGCCACCCTGGCGCTCGACGCCCTGCACCGCCGCGCGGGCAACCAGGCAGTTCCGGTGAATGCGCAAGAAGCGCTCGCCGAACTCCTCTTCGAGCTGGACCAGCGACTCATCGAGCACGTAGTCCCGCTCGACCGTATGGGCCGTCACGTATTTCAGCTCGGCCTTGAGATAGCGAACATCATCCACCGGGACGAGCAGGATGCGCCCGCGCTCGGTGACACTGAAGTTCTGTCGGGCGGTCGACTCCTCCTCCAGCGCCGGGCCGTTGTGGCGGGCCCGCCGGATCTTGCCGAGCGCTTCGGCAAGGCGCGTCGCACGCACCGGCTTGAGGAGATAGTCGACGGCCGCCACATCGAACGCGGTAACCGCGTACTCGTCGTAGGCGGTCGTGAAGATGATGCCCGGCGGCGCCTCGCGCTCGATCACGCGGCGGGCGAACTCGACACCGTCCATCACCGGCATCCTGACGTCCGCAAAAACCAGATCGACCGCCTCTGTATCCAGCAGCCGAAGGGCCTCCTCGCCATTGGCCACCATCGCAACGACCTGGGTCGGCTCGTCGGCCGCGATGTCGTTCAGGAGATCCCTCAAGCGGGCGCGCGCCGGAGCCTCATCATCGACGATCAGAACCTTCAGGGGTTCGGTCATGCGCTTTTCCTCCGATACGGCAATCGTATTCTGACTCGGTACTGCGAGGCATCGGCTTCGACCGACAGCGACGCCTCAAGGTCGTAGAACAGCATCAGTCGTTCGCGGATGTTGGCCATGGCCATCTGGTTGCCCTGGTGAAGCCGCCCGGCCCTACATACCGGGTTACTGACCTCGATGACGATCTCGTTGCCCCGCTGCTCGCCGCGAACCGTGACCGTACCGGGCTCCGACATGGGTTCGATCCCATGATAGACCGCGTTCTCCACCAACGGCTGTAGCATCAGCGGTGGAATCATCGCATCGGGCGGCACATCCTCCATATCCAGATCCACGTGAAGGCGGTCTCCGAGGCGCAGTCGTTCCAGTCCGAGATAGCGGTCGCAAAGGGCGAGTTCGTCATCCAGCGGTATCAGGTCGCGATTCTCCTTCATCACGGCCCGAAATACATCCGACATCTCCTCCAGCGCGGCTTCGGCCCGGCGCGGGTCGCTGCGAATCACGCCGAGCACCGCATTGAGACTGTTGAACAGGAAATGCGGCCGCATCCTGACGGTGAGCGCCTGCAGCCGCGCCTCTGCCAGGGAGGGCGCCAGCAGCTTGTCACGGTAATCAAAGTAGGCGAACGCCAGACAGGCAACGCCAATCGCCCACAGCACGGCACCGAGGGCCGAGAACGACGGGCTGGCCAGGAGCCACTCGGAGACCAGTGTCGCGCCGGCGGCGGCGGCCACGCTCCAAGCCACCGCGACCCGGTAGGCGCACGCGGCCAGGGCCGCCTGCGCAAGATAGAGCAGCAGCAGGGTCAGGAAGAGGGGTAACTCCAGCCGGGCGGCCAGGAGCAGCAGGTCGTCCGGCAGGTCGCCGGGGGCCTCGGCGCGCAGGAGCACCGTCGCGACGCCCGCACCATGGACCAGGAGGATCAGCCGCAGTGCAATCCCGAGGTTTCGGAAGTCGGGCAGGCGCCGGGCCCCACCGTTCATTTGCTTTATAATTTTCTCCTCTCCCCTCGCGCGGCGAACGTCACGATAGGCGCTCGTTGTGGTCCTGGTGGCCGACGGTTCCGGACGGCGGCACGGGGCGGACCAATGGCGGATTTCCGCCGCGCCGGTCGCCCGGCGTACCACGGCTTCTTCTCTTTTTTGGCTTCCCCGAATTATGGCAGATAGTTTTTCTTCCCCGCAGAACGCGCCCGTCGAGGGTGACAAGGCCTGGTCCGGCCGCTTCTCCGAGCCCGTCTCCGAGTTGGTCAAGCGTTACACCGCATCGGTGTTCTTCGACCAGCGCATGGCCGCCCAGGACATCCAGGGCTCCCTCGCCCATGCCCGCATGCTGGCACGCCAGGGGATCATCGGCGCGTCCGACCTGGCCGATATCGAGCGTGGCCTCGAGCAGATCCGTGGGGAGATCGAGCGCGGCGAGTTCGCGTGGAGCCTCGACGACGAAGACGTCCATCTCAACATCGAGAAGCGGCTGACTGCACTGGTCGGCGACGCCGGCAAGCGGCTCCACACCGGCCGTTCCCGCAATGACCAGGTCGCCACCGACATCCGCCTGTGGCTGCGCGACGCCATCGACCAGATCGTCGCCCTGCTGCGGGACTTTCAGCACAACGTGCTGGCGCTGGCCGAGACTCACGCCGACACGCCCCTGCCTGGCTTCACCCACCTTCAGGTGGCCCAGCCGGTGACCTTCGGGCACCACCTGATGGCCTACTTCGAGATGACCCAGCGCGATGCGGAGCGTTTCCTCGATTGCCGCCGCCGGACCAACCGGCTTCCTCTTGGCGCGGCCGCCCTGGCCGGCACGAGCTACCCGATAGACCGGGAGTCGGTGGCCGCAGAACTGGGCTTCGAGGCGGTCTGCGAAAACTCCCTCGACGCGGTCTCCGACCGGGACTTCGCAATCGAGTTCACGGCCGCCTGCGCGCTGACCATGACCCACCTGTCCCGGCTGTCCGAGGAGCTGATCCTGTGGATGAGCCCGCGGGTCGGCTTCATCGACCTGGCCGACCGCTTCTGCACCGGCAGCTCGATCATGCCCCAGAAGAAGAACCCCGACGTGCCTGAGCTCGTCCGCGGCAAGACGGGCCGGGTCAATGGTCACCTGGTCGCGCTGCTGACCCTGATGAAGGGACAGCCGCTGGCGTACAACAAGGACAATCAGGAAGACAAGGAGCCACTCTACGACGCCGCGGACACCCTGGTGGACACCCTGCGCATCTACGCCGACATGATCCCGGGCATCCGGGTTCGTGCGGCGAACATGCGCGCAGCGCTGACCCAGGGCTTCGCGACCGCAACGGACCTGGCCGACTATCTGGTCCGCCAGGGGCTGCCGTTTCGCGACGCCCACGAGGCCGTTGCGCTGGCCGTCCGTGCCGCCGAGGGCAAGGGATGCGACCTGCCCGACCTCGGCCGCGATGGCCTCGCCGACGCGATGCGGGCGGTGCCGGGCGCGGCCGAACGGCTGGGTGCGGACGTGGATGCAGCCCTGACGGTGGAAGGCGCCCTCGCGGCGCGCAAGCACATCGGCGGCACTGCGCCGGAGCAGGTTCGGGCCGCAATCGAGCGCGCCCGCGCCAGGATCAGTTAGGCCCGCGCGCGATCCGGCATCCAGCGACCCAGCCATGGCGGCCATCGAGCGGATCGGCAAGTTCGACATCATCGCCCAGGTCGGCGAGGGCACGACTGCCCGCGTCTTTCTGGCCCACGACCCGTTCAGCGACCGGGACGTGGCGATCAAGTACATCGATCCGGCGATCCTCAAGGATCCGCGCCAGGGCCGACTGTATCGCCAGATCCTTCGCAGCGAGGCGTCCCTGGCCGGACGCCTCGACCATCCGCACATCGCGCGGATCTACGACGCGCTCGTCACCGAAGACGAGGCCTACGTCGTCATGGAATACGTGCCCGGCGGCACCCTCGAGCGCTTCTGCGCGCCCGACAGCCTGTTGCCCCAGGAGCGCGTCCTCGAGATCATCTTCAAGTGCACCCGTGCGCTCGACTACGCCTACCACCAGGGCATCACCCATCGCGACATCAAGCCCGCCAACATCCTGCTCGTATCACCGGACCGGCAGGATGTGAAGCTGTCGGACTTCGGCTCGGCCGCGTTCCAGTCCAGCGAGGCGACCCAGGTCTCTGGTGTGGGCTCTCCCGCCTACATGTCGCCCCAGCAGATCCGCGAGGTCCCGCTCAATCACCAGACCGACATCTATTCGCTCGGGGTGGTGATGTACCAGATGCTCTCCGGACGGCTGCCCTTCGAATCAAGCAACAACTACAGCCTCCTCTACCGCATCACCCACGAGGACGCGCCGCCCCCCTCCCACTTCAATCCGGACGTTCCGCCGGCCCTGGACAGCATCGTCGCCCGCGCGATGCGAAAGGCGCTCGAGCAGCGCTACCAGAGCTGGACGGAGTTCGCCCACGACCTCGCCCAGGCCTTCCGCAACCAGAGCCACGCCCACGAACGACAGGGCCTGCCGATCCCGGAAAAGTTCGAACTGCTGCGGGGCATGGTCTTCTTTCGCGAGTTCAGCGACGTGGAGTTGTGGGAGGTGCTGCGGATCGCCCAGTGGTCATCGGTCCGGCCGGAGACCTACCTGGTGCGCGAAGGCGAACCCGGCGACTCCTTCAGCTTCCTGGCATCGGGCGAGGCGCTGGTGCGCAAGGGCGACAAGCTGCTCGGCGTCCTGACCGCCGGCGAGTGCTTCGGCGAGATGGCCCTGTTCTCCGCCGGCAGCGGCACCCGGGGCGCCAGCGTCGAGGCCACCACCGACATCGAACTGCTGACGATCCGGGCCCACGCCCTCAACCGGGCCAGCGACGCCTGCCGGATGCACTTCTACAAGGCCTTCCTCGAAGTGCTCGCGACCCGGCTGTCCCTGGCCAACTCGCGGATCGCCAACCTGTGACGATGGACAGCTCGGAGCTGGGACAGGCGATCGAAGCCGACATCCGCGGTGCCGTCGGGAGCCGGTTCTGCGCGGATCCCCGGGAGGTCCAGGCCCTTCGCGCCGGCGGCACCGGGAAGCTCTCTTCGGGACAGGCGCAGGTGTTCTGCAAGCTGGTCAGTACATCAGAATCCGACCGGCTTGACGCCGAGGCTGACGGACTCGCAGCCATTGCGGCCACGGACACGTTTCACAGCCCTGCCGTCATCGCCCGGGGCGAAGCTGCTGATTTCGCCTGGCTGGTGCTCGAGTGGCTCGATCTGCGGCCCCTGTCCGAGAAGGGCAGTGCCCAGCGCGCCGCCGAGCTACTGGCCGAAATGCACAGCCAGAAGCACGCAGGGCGGCAATATGGCTGGCACCGGGACAACTACATCGGAGCGACGCCGCAAGACAACACGCCAGGCGACAACTGGTCGCGCTTCTTCGCCCTCCAGCGTCTGGCGCCGCAGTTCGCGCTGGCAGCGAAAAGCGGGTTTGGAAAGGAACTGAGCGAGATGGGGGCACGCATCGTGGATCGCCTCCCGGCGCTGTTTCTCGACGCTCGCCCTTGCGCAAGCCTGCTGCATGGTGATCTCTGGCACGGCAACCTCGCCGCTCTGACCGATGGCGCACCGGTCCTCTTCGACCCGGCCTGCCATTTCGGAGACAGGGCATGCGATCTGGCGATGAGCGAACTCTTCGGCGGACTGCCCGGTGCGTTCTACGCACACTATCGACAGCAGGCCCCGCTCACAGCGGACTACGAGACGCGCAAGATCGCATACGCGCTCTATCATCTGCTCAATCATCTGAACCTGTTTGGCCGCAGCTACCTGGGCGCAGCCGTCAGGTCGGCAGCGCAATTGCAGTCACACCTGTAGCGCTTCGTCGACATTTCTTACACATCACGGCCTGTCGCTCCAGCGAGCGGGATCAAACCCCAGGTTTCATCGACCCTTGCGCCGATTGGCGCGGTTTTCGCTTTGCTAACTACATCACGGCTCACCGCTGATTGGACCTGCCTGGCAAGCCGCTCAGCGCGTAGACTGACATCGAGTTTCTAGGCTGCTTAAAGATTGGGGTCTTCACCATGCTGCATGACAACCAGAACAACGAACCGACGGAATGCCGACCTCAGGACGGTGCGCAGGATGCAACGCGGCGCCGCCTGCTAGCCGGCGGTTCCGCCGCCGTCGTCCTGGCCGTCAAGTCGGGCAGTGCGCTGGCGGGAGGCTATTGCGTTTCCCCATCGGCTTTCAGTTCGATCCAGGCCTTTACGCACGCCAGCCAAAAGCCCATCACCCAGTATCCGCGCTGTAGTTCTCGCGGTTATTACGGCAACAGTGGCATCGCCGACGATGTGCGAACCGCTCGCTGGTCGCCCATCGACTTCAATACGGCGACCCTGGGCTCACCGGGGCACTCTCCGTCGCCGTTCGCCCCTATCCCCGGCGGCTACACTGCATCGTCGAAGCTGCTTGACGTCCTCCGCTCTGGCAGCGCAAGCGATGTTGCGCCCGACCTTGTCACTCTTTACCTGGATGTGGTGACCGGAAAGTCTCAGGGCTTCATCTCAGTGGAAGACGTCGCAGACCTGTGGGCGATCGCCTTCGGTGGAACGCCGCTCCAAAGCCAGTTCTCGACCTGGACACCAGGCGACGTGCGGGACTACCTCGACATCACCGTCACGCCGCAACCATAGGTTCGCAGTCCGTCGCCCGTACCCGGACTGCTCGCAATCGACTGAAAGTGCTGCAGAAATCGCCACGGTGGTTGTTTCGACAGATGCGTGACGGAAGCCTGGCGACCTTCGATCCTTACTCCGGGTCGGTGGTCGCCTTGAGTCCGGAGGCCGCGCGCCTGATCGACGGCATCAATGCCCAGCCAGAGGATGCGCCGATGCGCGGTGACAGCGCATTCGACGTCGAGCTTGTCCACGAGTTGCTGGCGATCGGCATCCTGCAGCGTCTCCCAGCCCTTTGAAGCTGGCTTCGCTGGGATTGCCCGGCCTCACCTCCACGCTGAGTTCAGAGGGGATCGTTCTCTGCACGGGACGTTTCCGATACCGGATTCGCTCCTCTGCCGCCACGATCGCGCCCGCCCTGGCCATCGCCTACGCGGATTTTGAACTCGGATCGTCGTCCGACTGGTTCGACTTCGACATCAGGATTGAGCCCAGCGCCGGGCCGCGCGCACTGCTCAAGCCCGAAGTGGGATTGGCAGTGGACGGCGCGAGTCCGTTCGAACCCTTGCCGGCGGATCAGGCCTTTGCCCTGCTGGAATGGGGAATGAACTGGTGCGTGACGTCCACCGCGCACGACGCCGTCAACTGCCACAGCGCAGTGCTTGAGCGCCACGGCAACGCGCTCCTCCTCCCGGCGCCACCGGGCTCTGGAAAAAGCACGCTGACGGCTGCCTTGGCAATGACGGGCTGGCGGCTGATGTCTGACGAGATATCGAGGATTGACCTGGACGGGGCGTCTGTAGAGTGTATTTGCCGTCCGGTCAGCCTGAAGAACGCGTCCATCGGCTTGATCGGCGAGCGCTTTCCTGAAGCCGTGTTCACCCCTCCGATTCGCGATACCGTGAAGGGCACAGTGGCTCATCTGCGTCCACCCGGTGATGCAGTTCGGGACACACGAGGCGCCACGCCGGCCTGGGTCGTGATCCCCCAGTTCGCAGCAGGTGCACCGGTTGAGATGACGCCCATTACGGATGCAGAGCTCGTCGCCGAACTCGCAGGCAACTGCTTCAATCTGAGCGGCGTCGGCGAACCCGCTTTCCGAGCGCTATGTCACCTTGCAGACCGCGCAAAAGGGTATCGGCTGCGATTCGGGAGCCTGGACGACGCGCTCCTTGCGATCAACCGTCTCAGCGAGCAATAGTCTGATGGCCCGGCGTCTTCCTCTGCTCCACAGGGTGCTTTCCCAGCCCGACAGTGCCCGCGACCTTGACGGAGCAGATTGGAGCCGGCTTGTCCGTCAGGCACGGACCAACGGCCTATTGGGCCAAGTGCTGAATCTGCTCGCGGAATGCCGGAACCTCGACACCGCGCCCGACGCCGTCAAACGACTCCTGTCAGCGGAACGACACCTTGCGGATCACCGGAAACGCGCTTTGCTGTGGGAAGCGGATGAACTGCGGCGCACGCTTGCGCCGCTGGGCGTCGAACCGGTTCTGATCAAGGGCGGTGCATACATCGCCGAGGGCATGCCGCATGCGCACTTCCGGCACTTCGGAGACATTGACGTCCTTGTGCCGCCAGAGGTTTTGGCCGCGGTGGAAAAACGGCTTCTGACGGCCGGCTGGGCAATGTCCAACCGGGACCCCTACGACCAGTACTACTACCGCACGTGGATGCACGAGCTGCCTCCATTGCGTCACATCAAACGCGGCACCCATCTGGACTTGCACCACACCATCACGCCCAGAACGTCCCGCTACGCTACGTATCCGGAAAAACTGTTTGCGCAGGCACGTCAAGCCACGAGCCATGCTTCGCTCTCGGTGCTATCGACCGAGGATCAGTTCCTGCACGGCGCCGCCCACCTTTTTTCAGAGGGCGAAGCCGGAAACGCGCTGCGGGACCTGTTCGATCTGAGGGCGCTGCTGAGGCACATTGATGATCTGGCCGTGCTGCGGGATCGGGCGGAAGAACTCCGCCTTCAAAGCCCCCTGGCGCTGGCGCTGCGCCATATTGAGCGCAACTTCCCCGACCCGAGTGTCAGCAAGCTTGCAGACGCGGCTGGCCGCTGGGCCCATGGCGCACAACGTCTGGATGTGCTCTATGATCGGGTTTTCGTCATCGGGTGCGAACGCGCGGAAACCGGCAATCCAAGCCTGGGAAAGGCCACCGAATTTGTCCTCAACTGCCGGGGCCACTGGCTCAGAATGCCGGTAGCCCTGCTCGCGCGACATCTGACAAGGAAGGCCCTCAAGCAACTCTTCTCAAGAGAGCCTTCCACGGAAACCGTGCGAAACTGACGAGGCGCGCGATCTCCGATCGTCAGCTATCGGCTCGAGCGGTCCCGAGGACCTGCTGCAATTCGCCGTTTTCGTACATCTCGCGCATGATGTCGCAGCCTCCGACGAACTCGCCATTGACGTACAGCTGGGGAATCGTCGGCCAGTCCGAAAACTCCTTGATGCCCTGCCGGATGCCATTGTCCGCCAGCACGTTGACCGAGTAGTACTCCTTGACGCCGCACAGATTGAGGATTTGAACCGCGGTGGCCGAGAAGCCGCACTGCGGAATCTGGGGCGAGCCCTTCATGTACAGCACGACCGCGTTGGAGCTGACCTGCTCCTTGATGATGTCCAAGGGATCCATGGCTACCTTCCTATCGGGAGAGTTGGGGTTAATACCTGATTTATTTTGTCGGGATTAGTCTACGGCCTTGCCCGAGGCGACGTCAATACGGTGCCGACCGACGCTGATCCGCTCGATGCCCGCCAGATCCTTCACCGAGGCCACCTCGGTGAGACCGGCTCGCGAAAGAAGCGCGCGGACATCGACGGCCTGATCGTAGCCATGCTCCAGCAACACCCAGGCCCCATCGGCCAGGTGGGAGTCCAGCGCTCGCACGATCAGGCGAATGTCGTCGAGCCCGGCAGGCCCCGATGCCAGAGCCGACATCGGCTCGAAGCGCAGGTCGCCCTGCGCCAGATGGGGGTCGCCGTCTGCCACATAGGGCGGGTTGGCAACGACCAGGTCGAACTGATAGCCCTCCAGCCCGGCCAGCCAGTCCCCCTGACGGAAGTCCACCCGGGCACCGAGCGCACCCGCATTCCACACGGCGTAGCCGAGCGCCTCGCTGGACCGGTCGACCGCGACAACGGATTCCACCATCGCGCCCAGTTCAAGGGCCAGCGAAATCGCCAGTACGCCGCTGCCCGTCCCCAGATCGAGCACCCGCAGCCGGTCTCGCCCCACGACCCGGCGGAGGGCTTCCTCGACCAGCAATTCGGTCTCGGGGCGTGGGATCAGGACGCCGGGCCCGACGCGAAAGCGCCTGGACAGGAACTCCCGCTCGCCCACCAGGTAGGCCACCGGCTCGCCGACCCGGCGGCGCTCTACCAGCGATGCGAAACGCGCCGATTGCTCGTCCGTTAGCGACCGCTCAGGGAAGCCGCTGAGGGTTGCCCGGGAACACGCGGCCACATGGCACAGCAGGGCCCTTGCGTCGACAGCATCAATGTGACTTCGCGCCCACTCCAGTGCCGCACCCAACAGCCTCGGACTAGACATCGGCCGACAGCGCAGCGAGCTGCTCTGCCTGATGCTCGGCGATCAGGGCATCGACCAGTTCGTCGAGATCCCCCTGCATGACCGCATCGAGTTTGTAGAGCGTGAGATTGATGCGGTGATCGGTCACGCGCCCCTGGGGGAAGTTGTAGGTGCGAATCCGTTCCGAGCGGTCGCCACTGCCCACCAGGCTCTTCCGCGTCGCCGCATCCTTTGCCTGTTGTTCCCGCACCTGCACGTCCTTGATGCGCGCGGCCAGCACCGACATCGCCTGGGCCTTGTTGCGGTGCTGCGAGCGGTCGTCCTGGCATTCGACGACGATGCCTGTCGGGAGGTGCGTGATGCGCACTGCCGAATCGGTCTTGTTGATGTGCTGCCCGCCGGCCCCGCTGGCGCGGTAGGTGTCGATGCGAAGCTCGGCTGGATTGATCGCCACCTCGGCCACCTCGTCCGCCTCCGGCATGACCGCCACCGTGCACGCCGAGGTGTGGATGCGCCCCTGGGTTTCGGTGACCGGGACCCGCTGCACCCGGTGCCCGCCCGACTCGAACTTGAGCCTGGCGTACGCGCCGCTCCCCGTCACCCGGGCGATGACCTCCTTGTAGCCACCCAGGGTGGACTCGGCCGCGCTGACGATATCGACCTTCCAGCGCCGGACCTCGGCATACCGCGTATACATACGCAGCAGGTCCGCCGCAAACAGGGCCGCCTCGTCGCCGCCGGTACCCGCGCGGATTTCGAGAAACAGGTTCCGGTCGTCGTCGGGGTCCCGTGGCAGCAGCGCCTTCTGCAACTCGAGCGCCAGGGCTTCGCAGCGACTGGCGCCGGATTCGATCTCGCTTTCTGCCAGCTCCCGCATCTCCGGATCGTCGAGCATGGCCTGGGCGGTCTCGACGTCCGACTCGGCCTGGCAGAAGTCGCGAAACAGCGCAACCACGGGTTCGATCTCTGCGTGTTCGCGCGACTGACGACGAAACACGTCCATGTCTGCGGTGGCCTCGCTCGACGCGAGCCAGCGATCCAGCTCGGCCAGACGCAGGCCAAGCTGTTCAAGCTTCTCTCTGATGCTGGATTTCATTGCGGATCGGTTGAGGCGGGACCTGGCCCGGAGAGAGGACTAGCGACGGCCGTCCAGATTGAACATGCGCTGGATGCAGCTACTGGCCTCCGACACATCGGAGCCCGCCTTGTTGAGATACTGCGTCGGCGCATGCATGAGCTTGTTGGTGAGTCCCTGGCTCAGGACCTCCAGCACCTTCTCGGGGGACTCGCCCTTGGCCAGCAGCCTTGTCGCCCGCTCAAGTTCCGCGCGGCGCAGGTGATCGGCATGGGCGCGCAACGCGCGGATCGTCGGCACCGTATCGCGGGCCTCGACCCAGTTCAGGAAGCCGTCGACCTGGCGGTCGATGATGCCCTCCGCCTCGACGACGGCAGCCTGACGTGACTCGACGCCCGACTCGACCACCTGGGCCAGGTCATCGACGGTGTAGAGGAAGACGTCGTCGAGATCACCGACCTCGCGCTCGATGTCCCGTGGCACAGCCAGATCCACCATCACGACCGGGCGGTGGCGGCGCGCCTTGATGGCACTCTCGACCATGCCCAGGCCAACGATCGGCAACGGACTTCCCGTACAGGACACGACCACATCATAGTGATGGAGAATCTCTGCAACTTCATCCAGTCGGGCCACATCGCCGCCGAAGCGCTCGGCCAGCCCCTCCGCCCGCGCCGCCGTGCGATTGACGACCGTGATGCGCTTGGGCCGCTCACCGGCGAAATGCGCTGCGCACAGCTCGATCATCTCGCCGGCGCCGATGAACAGCACCTTCTGGTCGGCCACGCGCTCGAAGATGCGCTCGGTCAGGTGCACCGCCGCAGCAGCCATCGAGACGATGTTGGCCCCGATCGCGGTTGTCGAGCGCACTTCCTTGGCAACGGCAAAGGTCCGCTGGAACAGCTTGTGCAGCAGCGTCCCCAGCGTGCCCGCCTCTTCGGCATGGCGCGCCGCCTCCTTCACCTGCCCCAGGATCTGAGGCTCACCGAGCACCATCGAGTCGAGGCCGCTCGCCACGCGGAAGACGTGCCGCACGGCTTCCCGCTGAGGGTAGGCATACAGATACGGGGCGATGTCGCGCAGGCTGACCCGGTGGAAGTCCGCCAGCCAGTCCGCTGCAGCCTGCTGATTGTCGCAGGCGTAGTAGAGCTCGGTGCGGTTGCAGGTGCTCAGGATCGCTGCTTCGCGGACCGGGCGAGCCTGGGTCAGATTCTGGAGCGCGAGGGACAGGCGCTCGGGCTGAAACGACACGCGCTCGCGGATCTCGAGCGGTGCCGAATGATGATTCAGTCCGAGGGCGTAAACCTGCATGGGTATAGTGAGCGCCATGGTAGCCCCGGAATTATAGCATTCGGGGTCACGCCCGCGTTCAGTGGGCTGGCACCAAAAAGCAAAGGCCCGGCCACTGACGTGACCGGGCCCGAATCTGGTGGCCAGGGACGGAATCGAACCGCCGACACGCGGATTTTCAATCCGCTGCTCTACCAACTGAGCTACCTGGCCGCAAAGAGCGCGCATTATAGCCCAACGGAGGCGTTCGTCAACGGATGGCGGCTTGCGTATTGCCCGCGCACGCCTCCACGCTGCTCACGGTCCGAACGAGAGGCGCTCCACTTCATCACTACGGCGCTCGTAGCTGCGCGGAAAGACCGCCTGGGCGAGGGTCCCCCTCCCCGCGGGATTGGGATTCAGGGTGACCCGGGCACGGTGCAGTTCGGCGATCTCCCGGACGATCGGCAATCCCAGGCCGGACCCGTCCTCACCACTGCCAAGAACGCGGTAGAAGCGTTCGAAGACCCGCTCCCGGTCGCCCTCGGGTATGCCGATCCCGGAGTCCTCGACCTCGAGGATCGCGAATTCCGTGGCAGTCGTCCGCACCGTCACCAGCCCTTCGACCGGCGTGTACTTGATCGCATTGTCGATCAGGTTCTTGACCAGTTCGCGAAGCAACACCGGGTTGCCGTCGATGCCGAGTTCCTGGGCCGAGACCTCGACACCCAGATCGATGTCCTTGGCCAGCGCGCGGGGGAACAGCTCCTCGACGACTTCTCGCACCAGCGCAGACAGGTCGACCCGCTCGACGGCATAGATCTTCTCGGAACTGGACTCGGCCCGGGCCAGCGACAGCAACTGGTTGATCAGGTGACTGGCCCGCTCGGCGCTGCCGGCGATCTGCTGCAGGGAGCTGCGCTGGGCATCGGGTTCGGCCTCGAGCAGCGCCAGTTCGGTCTGCATGCGCAGCCCGGTGAGCGGGGTGCGCATCTGGTGCGCAGCATCCGCAATGAAGCGCTGCTGAGCGTGCAGGTTCTCTTCGAGCCGCTCCATCATCTCGTTGAAGGCGACAATCAGCGGTCGCACCTCCTCCGGCACCCCGATGGTCGAGATTGGCGACAGGTCCGACGGCCGCCGCCGGCGCAGAATGCGCTGAAGGCGGTTGAGGGGCGCGATGCCACGGGTGAGGCCGAGCCAGACCAGAATCACCGCCAGCGGAATGATCGCGAACTGGGGCAGGAGCACACCGGTCACGACGCGTGACGCGAGGTCGCTGCGCTTGTTGCGGGTCTCGCCGAGCTGGACCAGGACCAGCGGGCTTTCCGGTTCGGGATAGGCCTTCAGGAAAAGGTAGGCGATGCGCACCTCCTCACCCTGTATGACGCCGTCCCGAAACCGGACCTCGCCCGGCACGACATCCTCGGGCGCCGCCACCCAGGGGATCTCCCGGTCACCGGAGATGACGTCGCCCTGCAGGTCCGTGACCTGAAAATAGACCACGTCGTCCTGATCGGAACGGAACAGGGCCCGCGCGGGGGCGGGAAAGTTGACCGACACGACGCCGGCCTCGACGCCGATCATCTGCGACAGCGCGCGCAGGCTGTCCGCCATGCTGCGATCGTACGGTGTATTGGCAATGCTGGCGGCGACGTTGTGGGTGATGATGATCGAGATCGGCCACAGGAACAGCAAGGGCGCAAGCATCCAGTCGAGGATCTCGCCAAACAGGGAATTGTAGTGGGTGGCACCGTCGCCGCCCCTGCCCGCTTCCGCGAGCCGTCGGCGCCTAGGCCACATCCGGTTTTTCCAGGCAGTAGCCCAGTCCACGAACGGTCACGACACGCACGCCGCTGGCCTCGAGTTTCTTGCGTAGCCGGTGCACATAGACCTCGATCGCGTTGTTGGAGACTTCCTCGCCCCAGCCGCACAGGTGGTCGACCAACTGGTCCTTGCTGACCAGGCGTCCGGCGCGCAGCAGGAGCACCTCCAGCAGGCCGATCTCTCGCGCCGACATCTCGACGATCTGACCCTGGATCTTGACCACCCGGTCGGCCTGGTCATACGACAGCCCGCCCAGCTCGATGCAGCGGGGCTGGCCCGTGCCACGGCGGGTCAGGGCCCGCACCCGGGCCTCGAGCTCGGGCAGGGCGAACGGCTTGGTGAGATAGTCGTCGGCACCGGCATCGAGGCCCCGCACGCGGTCTTCGACACCGTCCTGCGCCGTCAGGATCAGTACCGGCAGGGCCGACTTGCGCGCCCGCAGGCGCTTCAGGACGTCGATACCGGATAGCTTGGGCAGGCCGAGATCCAGTATCAACAGGTCGTAGGGCTGCGACGCGACGGCCGCATCGGCCTCGGTGCCGGTCGCCACGTGATCGACCGCGTAGCCATTGCGGCGCAGGGCCCGCGCCAGCCCATCTGCGATTACGGGGTCATCTTCGGCGAGTAGGATCCGCATATGCCATCCGTTGTAAGTTTTGCGTAAGCGCCGGCCCGTACTGTCTGACCCGCTGTTCTCCTTTTACTCGGTCTTGGGAATCTGGCCTGGCTGCCAGGTTCCGGGGAGCGCCCAGCCCCGCAGCGGGCGACTCCCCGCCGCCTTTTTTCTTCCCGCATTATCCCACGCACGGCCCGCATTCCGCGTGTGCCCGCACGCGTTTCGTTCACGCCGGACGGGTCGAGCCGCTCTGGTCGACGAAAAAAGGCCCCGCCTCACGACGGGGCCTTTTCTGCGCGGCGCGCAGCGGGCGCTTACATGCCCATGCCGCCCATGCCGCCCATGCCGCCCATGTCCATGCCCGGGGGCATGCCGCCGGCCGCCTTGTCCTCGGCCAGCTCGCCGACCATGCAGTCGGTGGTCAGCATCAGGCCCGCCACGGAAGCGGCGTTCTGAAGCGCGGTGCGGGTGACCTTGGTCGGGTCCAGCACGCCCATCTCGACCATGTCGCCATACTCACCGGTCGCGGCGTTGAAGCCGAAGTTGCCCTGGCCTTCCATGACCTTGTTAACGACCACCGACGGCTCGTCACCGGCATTGGCGACGATCTCGCGCAGCGGCTGCTCCATGGCGCGCAGCACGATCTTGATGCCGGCGTCCTGGTCGTGGTTGTCACCCTTGA
>JAGRGD010000048.1 GCA_020445665.1 Rhodocyclaceae bacterium | reverse complement strand
TCTGCTGGGCCCGATGACCGCGTTACGCCTCCTTGCCTGGGGGCCACCCAGGCCGCGTCGGCGCGCCTTGTCCTCGAACCCAGCAGACCACAGCGCGACCGCCATACAAATGTCCACAGACCCTAGGGCCTGAGACGTGGCGCGGCAGCGGATCGAGCAGCAGCCGGCCTTCGTGCTGCACACCCAGCCCTGGCGGGAAACCAGCCTGATCGTCGAACTCTTCAGCCGCGATCACGGGCGCCTGCCACTCGTCGCCAAGGGTGCGCGCCGGCCCACCTCGGCCTTCCGCGGCCTGCTGATGGGCTTTCAGCCCCTGCTGGCCGACTGGAGCGGCGGTGGCGAGGTCCGCACCCTGGCCCGTGCCGAATGGCAGGGCGGCATTCCGCTCCTTGCCGGGCGGGCCTTGCTGTCCGCCTATTACCTCAATGAACTGCTTGTCCAGCTGATGCCGCGGGAGGACGCCCACCCGGCCCTCTTCGACGAATACGCCGAGGTGCTGCGGGCGCTGTCCGCCGGACAGCCCCTGGAGGCGCTGCTGCGGCGTTTCGAGTTTGCCTTGCTGGCGGCCATGGGCTACCTGCCCCGGCTCGACGTGCGAGCCGACACGGGCGAGCCGGTCCGCGAGGACGCCCGCTATCTCCTTATAATCGAAGAAGGCGTCGTCGCCGAAGGGCGTGCGGGGCAGGGGGCGCCGGTCAGTGGCCAGGCCCTGCTGCAGCTGTCCCGCGGCGAGTTTTCCGACGCAGGTCGCCGGGCGGAGCTCAAGCAGTTGAGCCGGAGCCTGATCAGTCACCATCTCGGCGGCAAGCGGCTTGAATCCCGCCGGGTCTTTACGGAGTTTGCGGAACTGTGATCGAACTGGGCGTCAACATCGACCATGTGGCCACCATCCGGCAGGCGCGGCGGACCTGGGAGCCGGACCCGGTGTGGGCGGCTGTCGAGGCTCATCTGGGTGGCGCAGACGGCATCACCGTGCACCTGCGCGAGGACCGCCGCCATATTCAGGACGAGGACGTGCGCAAGCTGCGCGACCTCACCCAGATCAAGCTCAACCTCGAGATGGCGGCCACCGACGAGATGGTCGGCATCGCCTGCACGCTGAAGCCCGAGATGGCGATGTTCGTGCCCGAGGGACGTCACGAGGTCACCACCGAGGGTGGGCTCGATATCGTCAGTCAGGAGGCGCGCCTGCGCGATGCCGTCGGACGCCTGGCAGATCGGGGCATCCTGGTGAGTGTCTTCATCGACGCGGAGCTGCCCCAGGTCGAGGCGGCGGCGCGGATTGGCGCGCGGGTGTGCGAGATCCACACCGGCCCGTACGCCCATGCCTTCCATGCCGCCGGGCGGGATGCCGAGAGCCCGGCCGTGGTCGAGGAGATCCGCAAGGTGCATCAGGCCGGCGACGCGATCCGCGCGCTCGGCATGCGCTTCAACGCGGGGCACGCGCTCAACTACTACAACGTCCAGCCGATCGCTCGCTTGCCGGGCATTCGCGAGCTGCACATCGGCCACGCCATCGTCAGCCGCGCCGTGTTCTCGGGCATGCGCGACGCGGTGCGCGAGATGAAGCGCCTGATGCGTGAGGCGGCGGACCGGGGCCTGTGATCCACGGCATCGGCACCGACCTCGCATCCATCAAACGGATGGCCGCGGCCCTCGCGCGCCATGGCGAGCGCTTCGCGTGGCGGATCCTGGCCGAGGCCGAGCGGCCCGCCTATGCCGCGGCACCGGACAAGGCCCGCTTCCTGGCCAAGCGCTTTGCCGCCAAGGAGGCCTTCGGCAAGGCACTGGGCACCGGTGTGGCCAGGCCCGCAACCCTGCATCAGGTGCAGGTGGTCCACGATCCAGCCGGCCGCCCCGTCTTCGCCTATGGAAGCACGCTCGCGGCGCACATGGCGCAGGCTGGACTCTGCGCCCACCTGTCGATCAGCGACGAGGAAGACCTCGCCCAGGCCTTCGCAGTCATCGAGAGAACATGACGGACAACACATCGCCCCCCCTGCTGGGACCGGTCATGCTGGACGTGGCCGCGCATGAGCTGACAGCGGTGGAAGCCGAGCAGATCCGCCATCCGCTGGTCGGTGGCGTGATCCTCTTCGCGCGCAATTATCGGGACAATGCCCAACTGCGCGCCCTGACGGAAGAGATCCGCGCACTGCGCGATCCGGCGCCGATCATCGCCGTCGATCACGAGGGCGGACGCGTGCAGCGCTTTCGGGAGGGTTTCACGCGCATCCCCGCCATGCGGGCAATAGGCCGCCTGTGGACGCAGTCGCCCGAAGGCGCGATGGAGATGGCGACTGCGGCTGGGCGGGTGCTCGCTGCCGAGCTCGTCGATCATGGCCTGGACCTGTCCTTCGCGCCGGTGCTCGATCTCGACTACGGCTGCAGCCAGGTGATCGGCGACCGGGCCTTTCACGCCGACCCGGAGATCGCCGCCGCACTGGCCGACGCCTTCGCCGACGGCCTGGCCGATGGCGGCATGGGCTGCGTCGGCAAGCACTTCCCCGGTCATGGCTTTGCCGAGGCCGATTCCCACGTGGCGATCCCGGTGGACAACCGCAGCTTCGACCAGATTTGGGCGCGGGACATCGTGCCGTATCGCGCCCGCGTCGGGCGCCGCCTGAACGGCGTGATGCCGGCCCATGTGATCTATCCGGCGGTGGACCCGAATCCGGCCGGTTTCTCGCCCTTCTGGCTGCAGGAGGTGCTGCGCGGTCGCCTGGGCTTCGAGGGCACGATCTTCAGCGACGACCTGTCCATGGAAGGGGCGACGGTCGCCGGCGGCATCGTCGCGCGCGCCAGCGCAGCCTACGAGGCCGGCTGCGACATGGTGCTGGTCTGCAACCGGCCGGACCTCTCTGCCGAACTGCTCGACGGCTGGCAGCCGGCCCTGCGCGACGCCTCCGCAGGGCGGGTGCTGGCGATGCGTTCGCCAAGTCGCTTCCGCGAGGCAGGGCGGCTCGGACGGGACGCCGCCTATCTGGCGAGCCGGGCCGCGATCGGCGCGCTCGGTGCCGCGCTCGCCTGAGCCGGGGCATCCCGTCGTGAGCACATTCGACGCGCGGGCTTTCCTGCGCACGGTACCCGAGGCGCCTGGCGTCTACCGGATGATCGGCGACGACGAGGCGGTGCTCTATGTGGGCAAGGCGAAGAATCTCAAGCGCCGCGTCTCGTCCTACTTCCAGCGCACTGCCAGCAGCCCGCGCATCGCCCTGATGGTGGCCCAGGTGCTGCGCGTGGACATTACCGTCACGCGCTCTGAGGCGGAGGCGCTGCTGCTCGAGAACAATCTCATCAAGAGCCTCGGGCCCAAATACAACATCCTTTTCCGGGACGACAAGTCCTATCCGTACATCTGCATCACCGGTCACGCGTTCCCCCGGCTGGCCTACCACCGGGGGGCCTTTACCAAGGGCGACCGCTACTTCGGTCCGTTCCCGAACTCGTGGGCGGTGCGCGAGAGCCTGCAGCTGTTGCAGAAGGTCTTTCGTCTGCGCACCTGCGAGAACAGCGTCTTCCAGAACCGCTCCCGGCCCTGCCTGCTGCACCAGATCCACCGCTGCAAGGCACCCTGCGTCGGTCTGGTGGACAAGGCCGAGTACGAAGCCGACGTGCGCCTGACCTCACTGTTTCTCGATGGCCGCACGACGGACGTCATCGAAGACCTGAGCCAAAAGATGGGCGAAGCCTCGGAGGCGCTCGCCTTCGAGCAGGCGGCAGCCTACCGGGACCAGATCCGCTCCCTGCAGACCGTGCTGCATCGCCAGTACGTGGATAGTCGCAAGGACGAGGACGTGGACATCCTGGTGGCGCAGGAAGCCGCCGGGCAGGTGTGCGTGAACATTGCCATGGTGCGCGGTGGTCGCCACCTTGGCGACCGGCCCCAGTATCCCGCCAACGCGGGCGGCTGCTCGGCGTCCGACGCCCTGCTGGCCTTTGCCGAGCAGCACTACGAAGTCCATCCGCCGCCGGCGAAGATCCTCGTTGTGCAGGATGCCGACGCGCTCAAGGCCCTGCTGGCCGAGGTCATGGAGCGTCCGCCAGCAGTAGCCGCGGCCCGTTTCGAGACCGACCGGGGCTGGGTCGACATGGCCCTCCGGAATGCCCAGCTCGCCCTCGCCGCGCGGCTGGCCGATGCTGGCCGCAGCGAGGCGCGTCTGACCGCCCTGCAGGGTGCCCTTCAGCTCGACGAGCCGCCCCTGCGGATCGAATGCTTCGACATCAGTCACACGATGGGGGAGGCGACCGTCGCCTCCTGTGTGGTTTGCGAGCAGGGGAAGATGAAGAAGTCCGAGTACCGACGCTTCAACATCGCCGGTATCACCGCCGGTGACGATTACGCGGCGATGCGTCAGGCTCTCACCCGGCGCTTCGAGCGGGTTGCGGTCGGGGAGGGCGTCAGCCCGGACCTGCTGCTGATCGATGGCGGCAAGGGGCAGCTCGGCGTGGCCCACGAGGTGATGATCGAACTCGGGCTCGAGTCGATCCCGCTGGTCGGGGTCGCCAAGGGCGAGGGGCGCAAGCCGGGCCTGGAGACCCTGGTGTTCGCGGACGGGCGCACGGCGGCCAACCTGTCCGCGGATGATCCGGCGCTCCACCTGATCCAGGAAGTGCGCGACGAAGCCCACCGCTTCGCCATCACCGGACACCGTGCGCGCCGGGCCAAGACCCGGGTCGGATCCCGGCTCGAGGACATCCCCGGCATCGGGCCATCTCGCCGCCGGGACCTGCTCGCGGCCTTCGGTGGGCTCGACGGCGTCAGGGCCGCAACCGTTGAAGATCTGTGCCGTGTCGAGGGCATCAGCCGGAAGCTCGCTCAACAGATATACAATTCCTTCCGCCCACCCGCATGATTGCCAACCCTCGGCAATTCTCCCAGCAACAGCAAGGGACTGCGCGGGTTCTAAACCATTCTTGACGCATCCTTGCCAATGCTCGCCAACAATGCGCGGGCTATTCACGGCATATTCCGTTAACATCGGTGGCTATTCCTCGGGAGGGAATAGCCACATGCCAATAAAGCTGACGAAGGCGGCGATCGAAGGATTGCCACTTCCGGACGGCCGTGAGTCCATCGTTCGGGATTCAGAACTGAAGGGGTTCGCGGTCAGGGTCACGAGTAGCGGGCACAAGAGCTACATCGTTGAGAAGAAGGTCGCCGGGAAGACGCGCCGGATCACCCTGGCCCGCTGCGACCTGATTCCGCTGCGCGAGGCGCGCGAAGTCGCGATATCGCACCTGGCGGAGATGGCCCGCGGTATCACCCCGCAGGCGCGCCAGCAGTCGCCCGACACGCTGTCTGCCGTCCTCGAGCAGTACATCGCCGAGCGGCAGGCCAGGCACCCGCCAATGAAGCCCAAGACGGCGGACAGCTATCGCAAGCTGATGGCGGAGTTCGGGGACCACATGGGGCGGTCCGTGGCATCGATCGGAGAGCGGGAGATCCTCGATCTGCACGCCGCCCTGACGAAGCGGGGACCGACGCACGCGAACAACGTGATGCGCGTGGCCCGGGCGATCTTCAACTACGCGGAAGACCTCGAGCTGGCGCCGGCCAACCCCATCGCGGTGATGCGCCGGCGCCGGCTGTGGAACCGGGAGCGAAGGCGCACGCGGCGCCTGGACGCCGAGACCCTGCCGCTGTGGTGGAAGATGCTCGAGGAAATGGACGTGCTTGCCTGGCCGGCGAGGGGCGATGTGATCCGCGACCTGTGGCGCTTCATGCTGCTGACCGGCATGCGCTACGAGGAAGCCGGCCGCCTCCGGATCGAGAACGTGGACCTGAAGCGCGCAACTTTCACCGTGCTGGACACGAAGAACCGGGACGACGTGACGCTGCCGGCGGGGCGCTACGTGCTGGCCTTGCTCACGCGTCGCTGCGCCCTGGGCGGCGAATGGGTGTTCCCTGCCCCGAAGCGGACCTACACATCGGCGGGGCACGACATCCGCAAGACCCTGATCGTCGCCACCGGGCTGGACTGGTCGCCCCATGATCTGCGCCGGACGTTCGCCAGCGTGATCGAGTCGTTCGACGTGTCTGACTCCACCATCAAGCGCCTGCTCGGGCACAAGGTCAAGGACGTGACGGGCGGCTACATTCAGCAGGACATGGAGCGGCTGCGGGGGCTTGTGCAGCGCTATGAGGATTGTGCGCTTGCGGGCGCCGATAGCCGATGAGCGTTGCGATGTCGGCGGCGCTGAGGAACATGGCTACGCAGCGGTGTCCGGCATTTTCTTGCCGGCCTTTTCGAACACCTCTCGTCGAAACTCGCTGCACAGCCTGTCGAGCGTCAGAGAGTCAAGCGCGCTCAATGGGTGCTTTGGGAGTTCCAAAAGTCCGTCTTGCTTTAGTCCTGGCGGAAGACTCTCAACCACAAAATCAGGCACCACAAACGGTTTGATTTCCACCATAAATTGAATTTTCACCCTTCCTCCCTCGCCGCGCCTGCTGCTGTTGTAGGCATTGCTTCGGCATCGCCAATCAGCTGCCCTGGTTTCCACGGTCCGATGTTGGCGCCGAAGAAAAACCTATCCGCAGGGATCGGATGTTCAGCGAACGGCGACAGCAACCGGTAGCTATAGCTGCAAATCAGTTTGCCTCTTTGCCAGCACTCGCGATGCCACGTTGCCGGGTTGTCATATGTGCAGATTTTCACGACCCCTCCTTGCCGGCTACGATAATCCGGCTCCGGTGCCGCCCCGGAGGGCCTTCCCAACCTCGCAGCCGGGCCGGACGATTGAGCGTCGGATAACGCCTTTATCACACCAACTGGTGTCGAATTCTAGTTATGCGTCAAAAATTACCCGTTTGAATTTCGGCCTCTGCATGAGCAAAAGCGCGTTCCTGTTCTTCCGCTTCCATGCGGGCAATCACCCGTTCAACCGCTTCCAGCGCCGGGCCGCAGCATTTCGCCCGCGCTCCATCCGGCCCGTGGTCTTTCACCAGTTGCTCGGCGAACCAGTCATTCAGCCCAGGCCCTTTCAGCTTTATCGTTGCCATGTTCATTCCTCCGTAAATTTGCCGCACAACATTTCAGTCAACGCGGACCTTCGCGCTACGCGCTCGGCCCGTTACTGCCAGCGTTGGGCGTCAGACGCGAACGCGCGTCATCTGTCCGCAGTGCTGGCACCTGCAGCGCACCTTTGCGTCAAGTGCCGCCTGCAGCTTCTTCAACTCCTCGCCTCGCCGATGCCACAGCGATTCCTCAAACGCGAAACGCTTCAGCACGGCTACAGGGTTCAGCTTTTCGCCGCAATCGTCGCACTCCACCGTGTTCAAGTCCTCATCCATGGTCATGTGCTTGTGCTGGCACTTGCCCGGTCGGTAGCGGTTCCTGGCCTCCGTCAGGCTTATCACCTTGGTCGGCTCTGGCAGGGTGCTTATCGGTGTCAGGCCCATCATTGTCACTCTCCCGCGCCCAACTGGCGCATCAACGCAGAGCTTCGCTTCGCGCCGCCTGGTTATGCTGGTCGTTAGCCTTCAAAACTTCCGTATCGCTTACCGTGAGGGTCTGGCAGTAATGAGCCATTTGCCAGCACATCACAGACCAAAGTCCGCTCAGGGTCACGCATACGGCGCTGCTCCTTTTCCAGCAGT
>JAGRGD010000338.1 GCA_020445665.1 Rhodocyclaceae bacterium | reverse complement strand
TCAGGTGGCCGAGCTGCTCGTCGATCATGGTGACGTTGGCGGCGTAATGGGCGCGCTGGCGCTGCATCTGCTCAGGCGTCGGGTCGGCCAGATGCACGACGGCGTCGTGGTCGTTCGCGATATGGTTCTGGCGCAGCCTGCGCATGGCCGTGGGCTGGCTGTCGAGGTCGTAGTTGCGGATCGGCTGCGGGAACGCGACGCCGTCATAGAGGGCCAGCGCCTCCGCGGTCGGATCGTAGGGCGGATGCGGGCCCGGAATGCCGACCTGCAGGAAGAAGGGCTCCTCGCCCTTGTAGGATTCGAGCCAGTGGACAGCACTCTGGGCGACGAAGACGTCGGGGTGCAGCTTCTCCGGCAGCTCCCAGACGAAGGCGCCGAGGCGGTCCTTGTAGTCGGCGCGGTGGCAGTAGGTCTGGCGTGACGGCTTGGTATGGCCGGCGGCCCAGAGCGCCTTGTCCCAGTTGTCCAGGTAGAACGGCAGGGCCGGATGCGCCCGGTCCTTGTTCTCGGTGACATGGCGCTCGTGGAAGCCGAACGGCTCCTCGAACGGGTGGGTGTGCATCTTGCCGACATTGACGCAGCGATAGCCCGCCTCAGCGAGCAGGTGGACCCAGGTGTAGGGCCACCGCTCGTCGTTGCGCAGCACGCCGGAGCTGTGCGGGTAGAGCCCGCTGAAGAGCGAGGCGCGCGAGGGCGAGCAGACGGGCGACGTGCAGTACATCCGCGTGAAGGCGACGCCCTCCTCGACCATGCGGTCGAGGTTCGGCGTGATCATGTGGTCGTCGCCGAGCGCCTTGATCGTGTCGTGCCGCTGCTGATCGGTGATGATGAAGACGATATTCGGCCTGGCCATGGGAAGATCCGTGCTGGAAAGGGAGGTCGATCCCGCCGCCGGCGATAGCCGGCCCCGGACGCAGGGAAGCTAGTCCAAGGGCCGTGACCCCGCCACCGCGAAGTCCGACGTGCCGATGCTCGGCTGCACCGTGCTCTACGCGGCCAGCAACACGCTGCTGACGCTATGGGGCCTCGTGATCGTGCTGCTCATCCTCTGAGCCAACCAGGAGAAGTCCGGGGGAACTCGGTTCCCCCGGCCCCCTCGGGACCTGAGCCCGACTAGCGCAACTGGCTGTCCTTGCTGCCGCGGCGGTTGTAGAGGGCCGCCCCCGGCCGGTCGTCCAGCGCCGACTGGCAGGGCACGCAGGTCCGCGCATGGGGCAGGGCCCGGCGCCGCGCCTCGGGAATCTCCTCGCCGCAGCGGTCGCAATGCGTAGCACCCTCGCCGGCCTGCATCCGCTCGCGCGCCAGCCGCACGGCATCGCTCACCGTATCGTCGATCTGCTCCTGAACCGCCCCGTCCCGTGTCCAGCCACCGGCCATCGCTGCGTCACCTCCTCGAAGATCGCGGAATGCGATGATAGGCAAGCAAGGGCGGCATGCCAAAGATCATCGCCACGCACGAGGTCGACGACGTCGCCCACTGGCTGGCCATGCAGCACGACGGCGTTCGACCGGCGACCCTCGTGGTTTACGTGGAAGGCTGAGAGCCTGCTTTCACGGGGCGCCGGCGCACGCCACGGCGTCCGCCCTTCCGGCCCCGAGACGCCGCTCAGAAGATCAGGGCGAACAGGCCGATCACGGCCAAGAGGCCGATCAGGAAGATCACGCCAATGGTCCCGCCGATGAATTTCAGCACGCTCCGGTCTCCTGGCTGGTTGGTCTCGTGCGTCTGGAAACGGCCGAAGACGCGGGGCGTTCCGCCGGAGATGGAGTGGTTGCGGTCCTCCTGCCCCCGTCCGCTTCGGGACCTCGGCGACCGGCAAGCTTTCGATTCGTGCCCTGCCGGCCTAGAATGGTGATTGTGGCGGGGACCATGGAGAGTGGCAGAATGGCAGCGCGCTTGGTGGATCGTATCGTAGCGGATCCCCGGGTGATGATGGGCAAGCCTGTCGTCAAGGGGACGCGCATTCCGGTCGAGCTCATCCTGCGGCGGCTGGGCGCCGGGGACGGCGACGCGCAGATCCTCGCCGACTACCCTACCCTCAGCATCGAGGACATCCGGGCAGCACAGGCCTTCGCCGCCGACCTTATCGCCGGCGAGGACATCATTGCCGCCGAATAGATGAAGCTTCTCGCGGACGAATGCGTCGCCGGATCGACGGTAGCGGCGATGCGCGCCGCCGGCTTCGACGTGGAGTGGATCGCGCAAACGTTGCCCGGCGCTGCTGATGCCGATGTGCTGGCACGGGCCTTCGGGGCAGGACGGCTGCTGCTGACCGAGGACAAGGACTTCGGCGAGCTGACGATCCGCTTCGGCCACGCCTTTCACGGCGTCGTCCTGGTCGCCCTTGCCGGATTGCCGGCGGCCGCGCGCGCTGCCCGCACCGTTGCGGCCCTTCAGGCGTTGGGTGATCGAGGAGCCGGTCAATTCGTCGTCATCGAGCAGCACCGCATCCGGCGCCGGGCCCTGGGGGCACCCGGCAAGCCGGAGAGGCCGCGCTGAAGGCGCAGGCCGCTCGAGTTTC
>JAGRGD010000337.1 GCA_020445665.1 Rhodocyclaceae bacterium | reverse complement strand
GTCGACGCCGCCGGACATGGCGACGACGACACGCGTCGCCTCGGGCGGCTTGGCGATATCGAGCGAGTTCAACATTCCTGTCATCCGGTTGGGGTCAAGGGCCAGCGGACGGCGCCTCATACGGCCTTTGGAAGCCGCCATCAAGCTGGATCGACCCGGCAGCTTTTGCCGGGTGTCGCACCGGATTTGCCCACGCGACCCGAGCATGTTGCGGATTCAGGGTGGCAACGCCTTGCCCTAACCCGTTGCACTCGCAGGAAATTTCAAGGCCACGCCCGAGTGGCAAGCCTCTTGCATCGCGGGTGGTGGATTAGTCCGTCCGGGATCGGCCGTGCTCGAACAGGTGAACATCGCTGGGGGATTGGCGCAGGGCAGCGTCAAGGCTGGCGCCAAGGCAGCGCTCGCCGACAACCCGCTCGGCGTATTCGCCTCCCTCCTCGACTCTGCCAGCGACGGTGAAACGACGGTCTCGAGCACCGCGACGGCATCGGTCGGCGTATCGACGGCAACCGTGGGCGAGACGCCCGTTACGTCAGGCACGGCGAACGATCAGCCACAGGTCGATCCCAAGGCCGTCCTGAAGGACTTCATCGACGCCCTGCGCAGTCTGCAGGCGTCTCTCGATGCGGGCGAAGACCCCGACCCCGACGTGCTCGCCAAGCTTGAGAAAGATGCCGGTCAGCTACAGGACCTGCTCACCCCGCACGACGAAAAGCACGAAGTCGTCAAGACGATCGGCGCCGTCGCCGGCCTCGCGGCCTCGATCCTCGCCCCAGCGCTCTCGCCCGTCGTCTCCGCCGCAAGCACCGCGGCGAACCTGCTGACCGCGGGGCCCGAGCCGGTCGATGCCCCGCCCACGCTTACCGGCCTTCAGACCAAGCTCGCCGAGCTGGGCAGCAAGCTGAACGGCGACGACGCTGCGCTGGCCGACAAGCTTTCCGCCCTGAGCGACAGGCTTGCCGACAAGCTGCCGCCCGACGCCCTCGCCAAGCTGGGCTTCCCGGCGGATGGAACCACGCCGGACCCCGACCTCGAGGCCGCGATCAAATCTCTCGTCTCGGGGGAGAAGTCCGCGACCCCGCAGTCGCAGGCCCAAGGTCAGGTTCAGGCACCGGCGCAGGCGGCCACCGCGCCCCCACCACCTGATCCCAAGGCACTGGCCGCCGCGCAGCCGACCCTTGCCACGCCGCAGTTGAAGGCTCCGGAAACCGATGCAGTCAAGCCGGCAGAGGCGGCCGTCCCTGCCACGCCGGCTGCTGATGCGGCAGATAGTCAGCCTGCCCCGAAGGACACAAAGCTGCAGGTGAAAGCCGACGCACCGGCACAACAGCAGCATGCGCAGGACGCGAAGGCCAATGTCCAGCCGCCGCCCGCTGCGGATGCGCCGCCCACCAGGACAGCGGACGCGACCACGCCCCCGCCGCAACAGGCCGTGCCCGGCCCGAGCGCCCAGTCGGCAGCTCCGAGGGCGCTGCCCGCGGCGTACCAGACCCCGCAGGTCAACGTGCCCCAGCTCGCGTTCGAGATCGCACGCCAGGTGCAGCACGGCACCTCGCACTTCCAGATCCGCCTCGATCCGCCCGAGCTTGGCCGCATCGACGTCCGAATGCATGTCGACGGCGGCGGCAACCTCAATGCCCGCCTCACCGTCGAGCGCAGCGAAACGCTGGACCTGCTCCAGCGGGATCATCGCGGCCTGGAGCGCGCGCTCCAGCAGGCCGGGGTCGATAGCGGCAAGACCAACCTCGAATTCTCGCTCAAGCAGAATCCGTTCGAACGCCAGCAGCAGGGTGGGGGCTACACGCCCCCGTCCCTGCCCCGGCCCACCGTCGCCGCGGCCGAGCCGGCCACGCCACCCGTTGTCACCATCTATCGCGGCACCGCCTCACCCGGCGGTCTCAACCTTTTCGTCTAGGAGTCCACCATGTCCGTCAGCGGCGTCTCCGGAACCACGAGCACCTCGAGCCTGACCGGCACGCGGCAGGGGATTGCCGACAACTTCGACACGTTCCTGCAGCTCCTGACGACTCAGCTCAAGAACCAGAACCCGCTTGATCCGCTGGACACGAACCAGTTCACCCAGCAGCTCGTGCAGTTCTCCTCGGTCGAACAGCAGCTCAAGACCAACGACTTCCTGCAGGCGATGGTGTTGAACAACCAGAACGCCGCGTCGACCGCCGCCGTGAACTACATCGGCAAGCAAGTCACCGCCTCGGGGGTCAAGTCCGAGCTGACCAATGGCAAGG
>JAGRGD010000047.1 GCA_020445665.1 Rhodocyclaceae bacterium | reverse complement strand
CCGCGCCAGCGAAGCCGGCGGGCTGTGCAAAGCCCGCAGTGGACCGCCACCCTTGCCTTCCTCCCGCGCCTTGTGGCACAGGCTCAAAGTCTCAACGCGATCCGCCATACAAATGTCCACAGACCCTGGCCCGGCAAGCAAACAGGTAACGATTGCGAGCAGGTCTTCCTTCCCTTTCAAGGGGGGATTGAGTGGACCGCGTAGTGCCCGAACTCGAATTGCCTGTTTGAGTGACGCATTGATCGCGTGAAAGGCGGGCAACGAAAGTGGCGTGGCCCCCGTCCATGGCAAGCCGAATTGGCGGCATCGCACTGGAGCCCGATACGTCGGCGCGACACATGGATGTGGTGCCGGCAGGGTCCGGGTCTCGGCCGGCGTGGTCGCGCTCGATCAAACCCTTGACCGGCCGAGCCGGGGCTGCGACTCACGGTGCCATCGGAACGCATTTGCCAGGGGTTTGACGCCATTGGCGGCACTCGGCCCGGCGCATGAGACCGGGCTCGCTGGGCGCTTCCTTACCCATTGGAGTGGCCTGCATCGGCAGCCAGCCGGGCAGGGCCCCGCAGCCACGCATGATCACGAGTCGCCACCAACCGACTGGCCCGGCAGCGGCGCGCTCAGGGTGCGCTCGGGGTCAGCCGCTGGAGGTCGTGGGCGAGCTCCACCGTCCCCTGGTAGTGCTGCCGGATCGAGTCCAGCACCGCCTCGGCATGGTCTTCCACCGCAGGAACGATATGGGCCAGCAGCAGCCGCCCCACGCGCGCCTCGGCCGCGGCGCGACCGATCGCCGCGGGCGGTGAATGCAGCGTGTAGAGCACGGCCGGTGAATCCGGTGGGTCGAGCACGACGCTGTTGAACACCAGCAGATCCGCGCCCTGGGCCAGCGCGATCAGCGCCGGCAGACCGGCCTCGTCCATGTCGCCTGAGAACACGATCGAGCGGCCGCGATAGTCGATCCGGTAGGCCACTGCCGGCACGTCGCCATGGTGGCCGCGGGCGGCGGTGATCCGCAGTCCGTCCTCCTCGAGCACGGTCACCACGGCGGACTCCGGCGGGCTCAGCTCGCGGGTCGTCAGCGCCAGCGGCGCGGAAAAGTCGGGCAGGTAGGCGAAGGCGCCACCGGTGCCGAACAGCAATTCGACGAAGCGCCCGGTCGACGGATAGGGGTCTCTCCCGTCCGGGCCGAAAATCCGCAGCGGGATCGGCCCCCGGCCGGAGACCGCGGCCGCCTTGAACAGGCCCGGCAGGTCGCCCGCGTGGTCGGCGTGCAGGTGGGTCAGCAACACTGTCCGGACTCGCGCCAGCGGCACATGCGCCTCCCCGGCGCGGGCAAACGCCCCCGGCCCGGCATCAACGAGGATCCGCGGCACACCATCCAGCCGCAACACATGGCTGGACGCCGCCCGGCCGACCGCACCGGGACCGCCCGAGCCAAGGACCTGCAACTCCAGAGGCGGGGGTGGGGCGTCGGACTGCGCGAGCACCGCCGGGGAAAGGCCGGCAAGGGCCGCGAACAGCAACACGGGGCGAAACACGGAGCGAAGGGGCATCGGAGTGTCCAGAGGCGGGGCAGGGGCACAGGCGGTAGACCATGGGCTGCCCCCGGGACTTACAAGGTCCGCCGCCTGGCCAGAGGGCGGCAATGCCGAACTGACGCGACGGCTCTCATTGACGGCGTGTGCGCCGAGGAAAGGGCGGGTAATCCCCCCTGAAATCAGCGGCTCTCAGAAGTAGAATTTTCCACAGGCAGCAGGAGGAAGTTCTACGTGAAGAAGTCCCGTTTTTCAGACAGCCAGATCATCGCGATCCTGAAGCAGGCCGAGGCTGGCAAGCCGGTGCCGGAGCTGT
>JAGRGD010000336.1 GCA_020445665.1 Rhodocyclaceae bacterium | reverse complement strand
TCACCCGTCACGAGCAGGGCGCAGGCTTCATGGCCCAGGGCATGAGCCGGGTCTCCGGGCGTCCCGAGGTCTGTTTTGCGTCTTCCGGTCCGGGCGCGACCAACCTCGTCACCGCCATTGCCGACGCCAAGCTGGATTCCATCCCGATGGTCGCGATCACCGGCCAGGTACCCCTGGCGATGATCGGCACCGACGCTTTCCAGGAGGTGGACACCTATGGCATGACGATTCCGCTCACCAAGCACAACTTCCTCGTGCGCTCGGTGGCGGAGCTGCCCCAGGTGATTTCGGACGCTTTCCGCATCGCCATGTCGGGACGCCCCGGCCCGGTGCTGGTGGACATTCCGAAGGACGTACAGAACGCCCTGATCGACATCGACGCCCTGCCCGAGCCGGCAGTCGCCGACCCGGCGCCGGCAGTGGATCTGGCTGCCATCGAGCAGGCCGCTGCAATGATCAACGAGGCCGAGCAGCCGGTGCTCTACCTGGGCGGCGGCGTGGTGGCCTCGGGCGCTTCCCATGCGGCGGTGACCCTCGCCGAGCAGGCCGGCCTGCCCACGACCATGACCCTGATGGCCCTCGGCGCGATGGCCATGGACCACCCGCTGTCGATCGGCATGCTCGGGATGCACGGCGCCCGCTACACCAACTACATCCTCGAGGAGGCCGACCTCCTGATCTGCGTCGGCGCGCGCTTCGACGACCGGGCGATCGGCAAGGCGGCCCAGTTCTGCCCCAAGGCGCGGATCATCCACATCGACATCGATCCGTCCGAGCTGCACAAGATCAAGACCGCCCACGTGGCGATCACGGCCGACGTGGGGCAGGCCCTCGAGGCGCTGCTGCCGCGCATCAAGGTCACGCTGCGCAAGCGCTGGCTCTCGCACGTGGAGAGCCTCAAGTCGCGCTTCCCGCTGCAGATGGAGGGCGAGGACGACCCCCGCAGCCACTACGGCCTGATCAAGGCGGTGGCGAGTGCCCTCGACGACAGCGCGGTGGTCGCCACCGATGTGGGCCAGCACCAGATGTGGGTGGCCCAGGCCTACCCGTTCCGCCGGCCGCGCCAGTGGCTGACCTCGGGCGGCCTCGGCACCATGGGCTTCGGCATGCCGGCGGCGATCGGCGCCGCGCTGGCGGAGCCCCAGCGCACGGTGGTGTGCTTCTCGGGCGACGGCAGCTTCAAGATGAACATCCAGGAGCTGGCGACCCTCGCCGACGAGCAGCTGAACGTCAAGATCATCCTGATGAACAACAACTCGCTGGGCCTGGTGTATCAGCAGCAGAACCTGTTCTACGGCAAGCGCGTGTATGCCTCCAAGTACAAGCGCCAGATCGATTTCGTGAAGATCGCCGAAGGCTTCGGCATCCCCGCCATCGACCTCGACCAGTGCGACAACCCCCGCGCCACGCTGGCCCAGGCCCTGTCGGAGCCCGGCCCGTGCCTGATCCACGCGTCGATCGACCGGGAGCAGTTCGTCTATCCGATGGTGCCGCCGGGCGGCGCCAACACCGAAATGATTGGAGGCTGAGGCCATGGAACACGTTGCAGAACCGCTGGCCGAGACCGGCTTCCAGAAGGTCGTGCTGGAGATCGACGTCCAGAACCACGCCGGCGTGATGTCCCACATCTGCGGGCTCTTCGCCCGCCGCGCCTTCAACGTCGAGGGCATCCTGTGCATGCCGGTGGGCGGCGGCAACACCAGCCGGATCTGGCTGCTGGTGTTCGAGGATCAACGCCTCGAGCAGATGGTGCGTCAGGTCGAGAAGCTGGTGGATGTCATCTCCGTGCATCGCCACGGCGCCGACCACGAGGTCTTCGAGCGGCTGGAGGGCTTCTTCCACTGACCAGCCCGGTCGCGCGATACGAGCAAGAGTGGCCGCCTGGCCACTCTTTTTTTGTCCATCGCCCGATCAGCGTGCCGAGGCGACCGGCTCATCCCAGCCGCCACCAAGCGCGCGCACCAGGCGCGAGATGGCGGCGCGCTGGCCGGCCCGGGCTGACACGGTCGCCAGCTCGGCCTGTAAGCGATTGCGCTCGGCGTCGAGCACCTCCAGTCGGCTGGTCAGCCCCGCGTCGTAGCGCAATCCGGCCTGGCGGGCGGTGTCGCGCAGGATCTCGGCGCGCGCCCGCTCCGCCCGGAGGATGCCCGTGGCTGCGGTCTGGGCGGCGAGCGCGTCGCGGACCTCGCCGAAAGCGCTGCGCAGGGTCTGGTCGTAGGTGAGCAGGGCCTCGCGCCGGCGGGATTCGGTGAGTTCGACATTCTGCTGCAGGCGCCCGGCGTTCCAGATCGGCTGGGTCAGGCCGAGGCCAAGGTTGATGACATTGGCGCCGGCGGTGAAGAGCCGGGACAGGGCCGCGCTTTCCTGGCCGACGGCCGCCGTCAGCGAGAGGCTCGGGAAGAGCAGGGCGCGGGCCTCCCGGATGCGGGCGTCTGCGGCGATCAGCCGGGCTTCGGCCAGGCGCAGGTCGGGCCGGCGCAGCAGCAGCTCGGAGGGCAGGCCGGCTGGCACCTGCAGGGGCAGGGTGTCGATGCCTTCGCCCCGGACAATGGTGCCCTCGAGCAGGTCTCGCGGGCTGCGCCCGAGCAGGGTCGCGAGGCGGGTTTCACCGGCGGCGCGATCGTTGCCGATGGCGGCCAGCTGGGCCTCGACGGCGGCGCGCTCGGCGCGGGTCTGGTTGAGATCGAACTCGGAGGCGGTGCCCGCGCGGATCCTGTGGGACAGGAGTTCGAGGGCGTCATCCCGTCCGGTCAGGGTTCGGCGCAGAACGCGCTCGGAGGCGTCCGCCGCGCGCAGCGCGTGATAGGCATCCACCACATTGGCGACCAGGGCGAGGCGAAACCCCTCCCGCGCCCACTGGCTGGCCAGCAGGTCGGCGCGGGCCGCCTCGCTGGCGGCAGCGTAGCGGCCCCACAGGTCCACCTCGAAGCTGGCCTCGACACCGATCTGGTGGGTGCTCTGGATGCGCGGGGTGCCGGCCGGCTGCTGCACGCTGCCCTCGAGGCTGCGTCGGCTCCGCGTGCTGGCGGCGCCGGCGCTGAGCGATGGGTAGCGGTCGCTGTCGACAATGCCGGCCTGGAGGCGTGCCTGGGTGATGCGCTCGGCGGCGATGGCGAGGTCGGCGTTGGCGGTCAGGGCCTCGTCCACCAGCGCATCGAGGGCCGGGTCCTCGAAGAGCCGCCACCAGTGAGCATCCAGTGGCACCTCGGCGCCATCGGCTGCTGGCCACGTCAGCGGCAACTCAGGTGTCGGCCGGTCCATCGGCGCGGGGGTGGCGCAGGCGGCGAGCAGGGCCAGCATCGCGGCGGGCAGCCAGGGGCGGGCGCGGGTCACGGTTTCAGTGGCCATGGCGGGGGGCTCCTTCGGCGGCGTCGCGCTCGATCTGGGCCAGCAGTTTCTGGTGCGCCTCCTCGTGGCGGTCCTGGATCTCCGCGAAGAGGTCCTCGGTGCTGCGTTTCTCTCCGAGCTTGCGATCGGCAATGACGCGATAGAACAGGGGCACGAAGAAGACCGCGAGGAAGGTGGCGGCGAGCATGCCGCCCATCACGCCGGTGCCCACCGCGTGGCGCGCCCCGGCGCCGGCGCCGGTGGAGATGGCCAGCGGCAGCACGCCGAGGATGAAGGCCAGCGAGGTCATCAGGATCGGGCGGAAGCGCAGCCGCGCGGCCTCGATCGCCGCCGCCGCCGCGCTCATGCCCTCGCCGTGCTTGTAGATGGCGTACTCCACGATCAGGATCGCGTTCTTGGCGGCGAGGCCAAGCAGGGTGACGAGGCCGATCTGGAAATACACGTCGTTGGTCAGGCCCCGCAGCCACACCGCGGCCAACGCCCCGAAGGTGCCGAAGGGCAGGGCCAGCATCACCGCCAGGGGCAGCGACCAGCGCTCGTACTGGGCGGCGAGGATCAGGAACACCATCAGGGCGCCGAGCCCGAGCGCGATGCCCTCGGTGCCGCTCGAGCGGCGCTCCTGGTAGGCGGCGCCGCTCCAGTCGAGACTGAAGTCCGGTGGCAGGGTCTCGGCGGCGATGGCCTCGATGCGCGCGATGGCCTGACCGGTGGACACGCCGGGCGCGCCGCTGCCGAGGATCTTGACCGCCGGCAGGTTGTTGAAGCGCTCGAGGGTCTCCGGGCCGGTGCTGCGCTCGATGCGGGCCAGGGCGCTCATCGGCACCATCTCGCCGCCGGCCGAGCGGACATGCACATCGCCGATGTCGGTCGCCTCGTTTCGATAGCGCTGGTCGGCCGACAACAGCACCTGCCAGCTGCGGCCGAACTTGTTGAAGTCATTGACGTAGTAGCTGCCCAGGTTGGCAGAGAGCGTGGCGTAGAGGCGATCGACGGGCACGCCCAGGGCCTTGGCCTTCTCCCGGTCCACGTCCGCGAAGAGCTGCGGCACGTTCGAGCGCCACAGGGTCTGGGCCATCGCGAAGCTGGGGTCCTGGCCGAGCTTGCCGAGGAACTGCTGGGATACCTCGGCCATCCGCTTCGCGTCGGCGTCGCCCCGGTTCTGGAGGTAGAACTCGAAGCCGCCGGCGTTGCCGAGGCCGAAGATGGCGGGCGGGGCAAAGGACAGCACCAGCGCCTCCTGGATGCCGCCGGTCTTCATCCACGTCTCGCCCACCAGCTGCTCGGCGGTACTCTGCCGCTCGTCCCAGTGGCGCAGCGTGACGAAGAAGGTCGCGGCATTGGTCTTGAAGCTTCCGCCGAGGAAGTCGAAGCCGGTGAAGGCCACCGTGTAGGCGATGTCCGGGTTGCTGCGCAGGATCTCGTCCACCTGGCGGACGATGGCGTCGGTGCGTTCCAGCGAGGCGCCGTCGGGGAGGAAGACGGCGGTGATGTAGTAGCCCTGGTCCTCGTCCGGCACCAGGCTTCCCGGCGTCATCTGCCACAGCTGGGCGGTAATCGCGACCATCCCGGCGAACAGCACGAGGGCGAGCAGGCCGCGGCGGATCAGCCACGCGACGCTGGCGGTGTAGCGCCGGGTGATGAAGCCGAAGCCGTTGTTGAAGGCCCGGAAGAACACGTTGCTCGACTTGTGCTCGTGGCGCAGGATGAGGACGCACAGGGACGGCGTCAGGGTCAGCGCGACGATGCCCGAAATCGCCACCGCGATCGCGATGGTCACCGCGAACTGGCGGTAGAGCTCGCCGGTGAGGCCGCCGAGGAAGGCGATGGGCACGAACACCGCGCACAGCACCAGCACGATGGCGATCACCGGGCCGGTCACCTCGCGCATCGCCTGGATCGCCGCGAGGCGGGGCTCGAGGCCTTCCTCGTGCATGATCCGCTCGACGTTCTCGAGCACCACGATGGCGTCGTCCACGACGATGCCGATGGCCAGCACCATGCCGAACAGGGTCAGGGTATTGATCGAGTAGCCGAGCAGCAGCAGGCCGGCGAAGGTGCCGATCAGCGACACCGGCACGGCCAGGGTCGGGATCAGGGTGGCGCGCCAGTTCTGCAGGAACAGGAAGACCACCAGGAAGACCAGCACCATCGCCTCGGCCAGGGTCTTGATCACCTCGCGGATCGAGACGTTGACGAAGTCGGTGGTGTCGTAGGGCACCGAGTAGGCCAGCCCGTCCGGGAAGCGGCTGGCGAGATCCTCCATCGTGGTGCGTACATCCTCGGCCACGTCGAGGGCGTTGGCGCCGGGCTTGAGGAAGATGCCCATCAGGGTGGCCGACTTGCCGTTCACCCGTCCCTGGAAGTTGTAGTCGCGGGAGCCGAGTTCGACGCGGGCCACCTCCTTCAGGCGCAGCATCGCGCCGTCGGCGCCGGCGCGCACGACGATGTTCTCGAACTCCGACACTTCGGCCAGCCGGCCCTGGGTGTTCACGGTGAGGGACATGGCCTGGCCGGTGCTGGCCGGGGGCTGGCCGATGCCGCCCACCGCGTACTGGGCGTTCTGCTCCGAGATGGCCGCGATGATGTCGTCGGTGCTGACCTGCAGGCGCGCCATCCGGTCCGGCTGCAGCCAGACCCGCATCGCGTAGTCCTTGGCGCCGAAGATCTGGACGTTGGTGGTGCCCGGCACGCGCTTCAGAACGTCGAGCACGTTGAGGGTGATGTAGTTGCTGATATAGAGGTCGTCGAAGCGGCCATCGGGCGAGGTGAAGGCCAGCACCTGCAGGAAGGCCGACGAGCCCTTCTCGACGCTGACCCCCTGGCGGCGCACCTCCAGCGGCAGGCGCGGCTCGGCCTGCTTGACCCGGTTGTTCACGTTGATCACGGCCTGGTCGATGTCGCTGCCGATCTCGAAAGTCACCTGGATCTCGACCCGGCCGGCCGAGGACGAGGTGGAGCTCATGTAGAGCATGCCCTCGACGCCGATGATCTGGGTCTCGAGGGGCGCGGCGACGGTCTTCTCGAGCACGTCGGCCGAGGCGCCGGGGTAGTTCGCCGCGACCGTCACGACCGGCGGGGCGATCTCCGGGTACTGGGCGATGGGCAGGCCGCGCATCGCGGCGAGGCCGGCGATGACGATGAACAGGGAGAGGACCGTCGCGAAGATCGGACGGTCGATGAAGAAGCGCGAGAACATGTCAGTTCCCCTGGGGCGGCGTGGCGGTGACCGGCGCGCCCGGTCCGATCTTCAGCACCCCGTCGACGATCACCTGGTCGCCGCTGGCGAGCCCGTGAGTGACGACCACGTCCTCGCCCAGGGTCTCGGCCAGCTCGACCGGCCGGATCGCGGCCTTGCCGTCTTCGATGATGTACACGAAGCGGCCCTGGGGGCCCTCCAACACCGCCCGCTGGGGTACTTGCAGCGCCTGGGGCCGCATCGCGCCGGAGAGGCGCACGCGGACAAACTGGCCGGGGCGCAGCAGGCCGTCCGGATTGGCCACGACGGCCCGCGCCTCGCTGGTGCCGGTGGCCTCGTCCACCCGCACCGAGGTGTAGTCGAGCTGCCCCCGGGCCGTGTAGATGCCTCCGTCAGAGAGCATCAGCTCGACCGCGTACCGGCCACCTTCCGGCAGCCGGATCTCGCCGCTCGCGGCGCCACGCTGCAGGCGCAGCTGGTCGCTGTCGGGCAGACCGAACAGCACATGCACCGGGTCCACCTGGATGACCCGGGTCAGCAGGGACTCCGGACCGGCCAGCAGCGCACCTTCCGACGGAATGGCGCGGCCGGCGATGCCGGCCAGGGGCGACTCGACGCGGGTGTACTCGAGGTTGAGGCGGGCTTCCCTCAGGCGAGCCTCGGCGGCCTGGACCTCGGCGCGCGCCACCTGCTGGCCCGACTCGGCATTGTCCAGATCCTGGCGGCTGGCGGCCTTGGCCTGGATCAGCGGTCGCAGGCGCTCCGCCTCGCGGCGCGCCTGGGCGAGACGCGCGCTGGCGGCGGCCAGATCGGCCTCGGCGCGGGCCACCGCGGTGCGGTAGGGCACGGGGTCGATCGTGAACAGGGACTGGCCGGCCTTGACCTCGGCGCCTTCCCGGTAGTTGCGTTTCTCGAGGATGCCGGACACCCGCGGCCGGATTTCCACCTCGCGCGAGCCCCGCACCCGGGCCGCGTATTCGAGGTTGACCGGCACGTCGCGCGGGGACAGCGTGATCGCCTTGACGGGCGCCGGGCCACGCGGTGGCATGCCGTCGGCCCGCGAACTGCGGCTGGCGACGGACGCGATGCCGGCGACGACAGCGACCGTGATGAGAGCCGTCACAGCCTTGTGGGCTGCGCGACCTGAGGATCGGAGTCTTGTCATTGTATGAAGTCCGAATGCTGGGGTTGGGGTGGGCGGATTGTAGATACATACACGAATGTATGTAAAGTGACACTTCGTGGAATTTGTGCTCCAATCCGGCGTATCAGGAAACGCTGAAGGAGCTATGGTTCGACGCACCAAGGCCGAGGCCCAGGCCACCCGTGACGGCATCCTCGATGCGGCGGAGCAGGTCTTCCACCGCAAGGGAGTCAGCCGTACCTCGCTGTCGGACGTGGCGGCGGAGGCGGGGGTGACCCGCGGCGCGATCTACTGGCATTTCGCGAACAAGGGCGAGCTGTTCGACGCCATGATGTGTCGCGCCGTGACCCCGCTCGAGTCGATGGAGCAGGCCGACTACGCGGCCTGCGAGCGCCCCCTCGACACGCTGCGCGAGCGCTTGCTGGCGATCCTCGAGCTGATCCTGGCCGAGCCCCGCTACCTTCGGGTGTTCTCCATCGCCTGGCACAAGTGCGAGTACGTGGACGAGATGGTGCCGATCATCGACCAGTGCCTGGAGGCGGGCGATCGCCACCTGGGCCGCATCGAGGACGCGATCCGTGCTGCCCGCGACAAGGGGCAGGTGCCGCCGACCCTCGATCCGCGCCGCGCGGCGATGGGCGTCACGGTGCTGATCGATGGCCTGATCGCCGACTGGGCGATGCAGCCCCGGGCCATCAGCCTCTCCCACGCCCGCGAGTGGATCGACTGCTACCTGCGCGGCCTCTCTGCCACCGCGTGAGCTGCGGGCGCGTTTGCTAAACTAGCGGGCTTCCTGCAACAGGTGGCCCACCCATGTCCGGCAACGATATCGGCCTGCTCTTCCGTGTTTCCTCCTTCGGCGAATCCCACGGGCCGGCGATCGGCTGCGTGGTGGACGGTTGCCCGCCCGGGCTGCCGATCAGCGAAGCCGAGATCCAGGCGGAGCTCGACCGGCGCAAGCCGGGCACCTCGCGCCACGTCACGCAGCGGCGCGAGCCCGACACGGTGGAGATCCTGTCCGGCGTCTTCGAAGGCAAGACCACCGGCACGCCGATTGCGCTGCTGATCCGCAACCAGGACCAGCGCTCGAAGGACTACGGCAAGATCGCCGAGACCTTCCGACCCGGGCACGCCGACTATCCCTACTGGCAGAAATACGGCGTTCGCGACCACCGCGGCGGTGGCCGCTCCTCGGCGCGGGAGACCGCCGTGCGGGTGGCGGCCGGGGCGATCGCCCGCAAGTGGCTCGAGCAGACCCACGGCATCGTGATCCGCGGCTACATGGCGCAGCTCGGGCCGGTGGCGATTCCGTTCGAGTCGTGGGACGAGGTGGCCCGCAACCCCTTCTTTGCACCCAGCGCCACCGTGGTGTCCGAGCTCGAGGATTACATGGATGCGCTGCGCAAGTCGGGCGACTCGATCGGCGCGCGGATCAACGTGGTGGCCAGCGGCGTGCCGGTGGGTTGGGGTGAGCCGGTGTACGACCGCCTCGACGCCGACATCGCCCACGCCATGATGGGCATCAACGCCGTGAAGGGGGTCGAGGTCGGCGCCGGCTTCGGCGTGGTGACCCAGCGGGGCTCCGAGCACGGCGACGAACTGACCCCCGAGGGCTTCCTCAGCAACCACGCTGGTGGCGTGGTCGGCGGCATCTCCACCGGGCAGGACATCCTCGTCAGCATGGCGATCAAGCCCACCTCGAGCATCCGCCTGCCGAAGCGTTCCATCGACAAGCAGGGGGCGCCGGTCGAGGTCAGCACGGAGGGTCGCCACGACCCCTGTGTCGGCATCCGCGCGACGCCGATTGCCGAGGCCATGCTGGCGCTGGTGCTGATGGACCACGCCCTGCGTCATCGTGCCCAGAATGCCGACGTGCGCTGCGACACGCCGCGCATTGCGGGGCTGGCGCCGGATGGCAGCCAGGCGGTGCCGTCGCCGGGGAACGAGTGATCGGGCACATTGACCTGGGTCAAGCGAATCCGGTGGCGTGGGGCGTAGGGTGGAACCAAGGGCGGACCGCGCCGCGGTTCGCGGACGACAGCAAACCCAGGAGGAACGCCCATGGTTCTGGAACCCCACGACCTGCACCACGAATTCCCGGAATACGAGAACGAGATCCGCGACCTGAAGATGGCCGATGCGCACTTCGCGAAGCTGTTCGACGAATATCACGAGGTCAACCGGCATGTGCAGCGGGTCGAGTTGAATGCCGAACTGGCAACCGATCCCGAACTGGAAGATCTCAAGAAGCAACGGCTCAAGCTCAAGGACGAGCTCTATGCCATGCTGAAGGAAAAGCAAGCGGCCTGAGAGCCGGCTCAGCGCGGTCCGCGGGCGCTCGTCGGGGCGCCCGCGCTGTTTTGTCCGAGACGCCGGGGGGCTGAGGTGATCCCGTTCTGGCGCCTGTCGGCCTACTATTTCTTCTACTTCGCCTTCATCGGCGCCTTCGCCCCTTACTTCACGCTCTACCTGCAATCGCTCCGCTTCCCGGCCGCCGACATCGCGGTGCTGATGTCGCTGATGCAGGTGATGCGTATCGTCGCCCCCAACCTGTGGGGGCTGATGGCCGACCGCGCCGGGCGCCGGGTCGGCATCGTGCGGCTCTCGGCGGTGGCGAGCCTGGTCGGCTTCGGGGGTTTCTTCCTGACCGAGAGCTTCACCGGCATCTTCATCGCGATGGCCCTGATGTCCTTCTTCTGGAGCGCCGCGCTGCCGCTGGTCGAGGGGCTGACCTTCGACCACCTGGACAGCGCCATGGGACGCTACGGCAAGATCCGCTCGTGGGGCTCGGTGGGCTTCATTGTCGCGGTGCTGGCCATCGGCTACGCCCTCGAGGTGCTGCCGGAGCGCCACCTGCTGTGGATGACCGCGCTGATCCTCGCCGGGATCATGGCCTTCGCCTTCAGCATTCCCGAGCCGGCCCGGGTCGTCCGGGGCAACGAGGACGTCCGCCTCGCCAGCATCCTCCGCCGGCCGGAGGTGCAGGCGCTGCTCGCGGCCTGCTTCCTGATGTCCGCCGCCCACGGCGCCCTCTACGTGTTCTATTCGATCCACCTGGTCGATGCCGGCTACGGCACCGAGGTGGTGGGCTGGATGTGGACCCTCGGCGTGGTGGCCGAGATCGGGGTCTTCATGGCCATGCCGCAGATGCTGCGCGCGTTCTCGTTGCGCGCGATCCTGATGGTGGCCTTTGCCTGCGCGGTGCTGCGCTTCGCGATGATCGGCTGGGGCGTCGATTCCCTGCCCGTTCTGCTGGCGGCCCAGTTGATGCACGGGGCCACCTTCGGCGCCTATCATGCGGCGGCGATCGCGGCGATCCACCAGTGGTTTCCGGGGCGGGCCCAATCCCGCGGACAGGCGCTCTACGGCAGCCTGTCCTTCGGTGCGGGGGGCATGCTCGGGGGGCTGGTAAGTGGCTATCTGTGGGAACCGATCGGTGCCGCATGGACCTACACTGTGGGGTCCGGCTTCGCGCTCGCCGGCTTGCTGCTGATCGTCGCCGGCATGGGGCGCGGGCGCCGGATCGGGGACAACAACGGAGTGAGCGGATGAGGATGCAAAGGATTCTGGACGGGCTGGCCGCCGCGATCGTGGCGGTCGCGCTCAGCGCCTGCCAGTCGGTGCAGACGACGAAGGGCGGCGCGGTCGGTGTGGACCGCAGCCAGTCGATGCTGGTCTCGTCTCAGGAGATCGAGCAGGCGTCGGCGCAGCAATACCAGCAGGTGCTCGCGGCGGCGAAGGAAAAGAACGTGCTGAACCGGGACGCCAAGCAGCTCGCCCGGGTGCGCACCGTGGCGGATAGGCTGATTCCCCAGACCACGGTGTTCCGGCCCGATGCCGGGCAGTGGCAGTGGGAGGTCAACGTGCTCGAATCCGAGCAGCTCAACGCCTGGTGCATGGCCGGGGGCAAGATCGCCTTCTACTCGGGCCTGATCGACCAGCTCGAGCTGACCGATGCCGAGATCGCCGCGATCATGGGCCACGAGATCGCCCATGCCCTTCGCGAGCATGCCCGCGAGCGGGTTTCACGGTCGATGGCGACCGGCATGGTGGTGGGGGGCGTCAGCGCCATCCTCGGGGTGGGGCAGGTGGGCAGCGACCTGATGGGCCAGCTGGCGAAGGTGACCTTCGAGTTGCCCAACTCGCGACTGCACGAGACCGAGGCGGACCGCATCGGGGTCGAGCTGGCCGCCCGCGGAGGCTACGACCCCTATGCCGCGGTCGGGCTCTGGAAGAAGATGGCGGCGGCCTCGAAGGGGAGCCCGCCCCAGTTCCTGTCGACCCATCCGTCCCACGAGACGCGGCAGAAGGATCTGGCCAGGTATGCGGAGCGCGTGATGCCGCTCTATCGCGAGGCAAGTTCGGGAAAACCTTGAGTTTTTTGCCGGCGGCGTGCCTGTCAAAGGGGCGCCGTCCGTGACATAATCGGCATCCCCAAAATTCCGGAAGTTCGGGATGCAAGCGCAGACGCTGTACGAAAAGCTGTGGTCCAGCCACGTGGTGCACGAGGAGTCCGACGGCACCGCCCTGATCTACATCGACCGCCACCTGATCCACGAGGTGACCAGCCCGCAGGCCTTCGAAGGTCTCAAGCTGGCCGGGCGCAAGCCGTGGCGCGTCGGCTCGATCGTGGCCACCGCCGACCACAACACGCCGACCGACCACTGGGATCAGGGCATCACCGATCCGGTCTCTCGCCAGCAGGTCGAGACCCTCGATGCCAACATCCGGGCGGTCGGTGCGCTTGCCTACTTCCCGTTCAAGGATCAGCGCCAGGGCATCGTGCACGTGGTCGGCCCGGAGAACGGCGCCACCCTGCCGGGCATGACCGTTGTCTGCGGGGATTCCCACACCTCGACCCACGGCGCCTTCGCCTGCCTGGCGCATGGCATCGGCACCTCCGAGGTGGAGCATGTGCTGGCCACCCAGTGCCTGATCCAGAAGAAGTCGAAGACCATGCTGATCCGCGTGGACGGCACCCTCGGCAAGGGCGTCACGGCCAAGGACGTGGCGCTCGCCATCATCGGCCACATCGGCACCGCCGGTGGCACCGGCTACGCGATCGAGTTCGGCGGCTCGGCGATGCGCGGCCTGTCGATGGAAGGGCGCATGACCGTGTGCAACATGGCGATCGAGGCCGGCGCGCGGATGGGCTTCGTCGCCGTCGACGACACCACTATCGAATACCTCCGCGGTCGCCCCTTCTCGCCCACCGGTGACGACTGGGACAAGGCCGTGGCCTACTGGCGCACCCTGCATTCCGACGAGGGGGCGTCCTTCGACAAGGTCTTCGAACTGCGCGCTGACCAGATCGAGCCGCAGGTGACCTGGGGCACCTCGCCCGAGATGGTGACCGGCGTGCGCGGCCGCGTGCCCAACCCGGCCAGGGAGAAGGACGCGGTGCGCCGCGAGGGCATGGAGCGGGCGCTGCAATACATGGGCCTCAACCCGGATACGCCCATCGCAGAGGTGCGCATCGACAAGGTCTTCATCGGCTCGTGCACCAACTCGCGCATCGAGGACCTGCGCCAGGCCGCTGCCATCGTGCGGGGTCGTCGCAAGGCCGACAACGTCAAGCTGGCGCTGGTGGTGCCCGGCTCTGGGCTGGTCAAGCGCCAGGCCGAGTCCGAGGGGCTGGACAAGATCTTCACTGCGGCCGGCTTCGAGTGGCGCGAGCCGGGCTGTTCGATGTGTCTCGCGATGAACGCCGACCGCCTCGAGCCGGGCGAGCGCTGCGCCTCCACCTCGAACCGCAACTTCGAAGGCCGCCAGGGTGCCGGCGGACGGACTCACCTGGTCAGCCCGGCGATGGCCGCCGCGGCCGCCATCGCGGGTCGCTTCGCCGACGTGCGCGAAGTGCTCTGACGCGACGCAAGGACAGCAAGACATGGACGCATTCACGATTCTCGACGGGCTGGTGGCGCCGCTCGACCGCAACAACGTCGACACCGACGCGATCATCCCGAAGCAGTTCCTGAAGTCGATCAAGCGCTCGGGTTTCGGCCCCAACGCCTTCGACGAGTGGCGCTACATGGATGTCGGCGAGCCCGGCATGGACAACTCGAAGCGACCGCTGAACCCGAAGTTCGTGCTCAACCAGGACCGCTACCAGGGGGCGTCGGTGCTGCTCACGCGCGCCAACTTCGGCTGTGGCTCGAGCCGCGAGCATGCGCCGTGGGCGCTGCTCGACTACGGCTTCCGGGTCATCGTGGCCGAGTCCTTCGCCGACATCTTCTTCAACAACTGCTACAAGAACGGCATCCTGCCCATCGTCCTGCCGAAGGCCGAGGTGGATGCCCTGTTCGGCCTGGTCGAGCACACCCCGGGCTTCCGCCTCAAGGTCGACCTGCCGGCGCAGCTGGTGACCCGGCCCGACGGCCACGGCATGCCGTTCGACGTCGATCCCTTCCGCAAGGAGTGCCTGATCAACGGCTGGGACGATATCGGCCTGACCCTGCGACACGCCGACAAGATCCGCGAGTACGAGTCGCGCCGGCGTGCCGAGCACCCCTACTACTATTCCTGACACTGGCTGGCGCGCCCGCGGGTGCGCCGAGGAGCAAGCGAATCCATGAAGATCTGCGTACTTCCGGGTGACGGTATCGGCCCGGAGATCACCGCCCAGGCCGTCCGCGTCCTCGACGCCCTGCGCAGCGACGGGCTGCCCATCGAAACCGAGGAAGGTCGCATTGGCGGCTGCGCGGTGGACGCCGATGGCGTGCCGCTTCCCGAGGCGACCCTCACCCTGGCACAGCAGTCCGATGCCGTGCTGCTGGGTGCCGTAGGCGGTCCCCAGTGGGACAACCTGCCCCGCGAACAGCGTCCGGAGCGCGGCCTGCTGGGCATTCGCAAGAGCCTCCAACTCTTCGCCAACCTGCGGCCGGCGATCCTGTACCCGGAACTGGCCAATGCCTCGACCCTGAAGCCCGAGGTGGTGGCGGGGCTCGACATCATGATCGTTCGCGAGCTGACCGGCGACATCTACTTCGGCCAGCCCCGCGGCATCGAAGAGCGCGACGGCGAGACGGTCGGCTACAACACGATGATCTACAGCGAGGCCGAGATCCGCCGCATCGCGCGGGTGGCTTTCGACATCGCGATGAAGCGGGACCGTCGCCTGTGCTCGGTGGACAAGATGAACGTGCTCGAGTGCACCCAGCTGTGGCGCGACGTGGTGACCGACGTGGCGAAGGAATTCCCCGAGGTCGAGCTCTCGCACATGCTGGTGGACAACGCCGCAATGCAGCTGGTGCGCAACCCCAAACAGTTCGACGTGATGGTGACCGGCAACATGTTCGGCGACATCCTGTCGGACGAGGCCTCGATGCTCACCGGCTCGATCGGCATGCTGCCGTCGGCTTCGCTCGACGCCAACAACAAGGGCATGTACGAGCCGAGCCACGGCTCGGCACCGGACATCGCCGGCAAGGGGCTTGCCAATCCGCTGGCGACGATCCTCTCGGCCGCGATGATGCTGCGCTACACCTTCGGCAATGAAGCGGCAGCGGCGCGGATCGAGTCGGCAGTGAAGAAGGTGCTTGCAGACGGACTGCGGACCGCCGATATTTACGAGGCGGGTACGCGCAAGGTCGGGACCGCGGCGATGGGAGACGCGGTGCTGGCGGCCCTGTGAGACAGGGCGGTTTTCAATTGACAGGATGATGGACAGATGAAGCGAGTAGGACTGGTTGGCTGGCGTGGCATGGTGGGTTCGGTGCTGATGCAACGGATGCGCGAGGAGAACGACTTCGCCCATATCGAGCCGGTGTTCTTCACCACCTCCAATGTCGGCGGTGCCTCGCCGGACTTTGGCAAGGAAGCGCCGGCCCTGAAAGACGCCCGGAGCGTCGACGAACTGAAGGCGATGGACATCATCATCACCTGCCAGGGCGGCGACTACACCAATGAGGTCTACCCGCAGTTGCGGGCAGCGGGCTGGCAGGGCCACTGGATCGATGCCGCCTCGGCGCTGCGCATGAAGGACGAGTCGGTCATTATCCTGGACCCGGTCAACCTGAACGTCATCAAGGACGCGCTGGCCAGGGGCGGGCGCGACTGGATCGGTGGTAACTGCACCGTGTCGCTGATGCTGATGGCCCTCGGCGGCCTGATCCAGAACGACCTGGTCGACTGGATCACCTCCATGACCTATCAGGCCGCCTCGGGCGCCGGCGCGCAGAACATGCGCGAGCTGCTCAACCAGATGGGCGCCCTGCAGGCCAGCGTCAAGCCGCTGCTCGACGATCCGGCCTCGGCGATCCTCGACATCGACCGGCAGGTGTCGGCGACGATGCGTTCCGAAGACTTCCCGACGGCCAACTTCGGCGTGCCGCTGGGCGGCTCGCTGATCCCCTGGATCGACCGCGATCTGGGCAACGGGCAGAGCCGCGAAGAGTGGAAAGGCGAGGCCGAAACCAACAAGATCATCGGTCGCAGCGATCGCCCGATTCCCGTTGATGGCCTGTGCGTGCGTATCGGCGCGATGCGTTGTCATAGCCAGGCTATGACAATCAAGCTAAAGAAAGACGTCCCCTGTGACGAAATAGAGGCAATGCTGGCCACGGCGAACGACTGGGTCAAGGTCGTCCCCAACCAGCGGGAAGTCACCATGCGTGAGCTGACGCCTGCGGTCGCCACCGGTACCTTGTCGGTCCCGGTGGGTCGGATCCGCAAGATGTCGATGGGCGGTGAGTACATCTCCGCCTTCACGGTGGGGGATCAATTGCTGTGGGGGGCCGCCGAGCCTCTGCGCAGGATGCTCCGGATCCTCCTCGACGCCTGACCCTGCCGGGCCTGTCCCGGCGAGGTTGCCAAAAGGCCGCATGGTGAATTGCAACCAGCGGCCTTTTTTTTGCGGTCGCACCCCATGAAGGGCGGGGTGTTGTACCGAAGTCGGTGTGCCGAAGCTCAGAAAGCTTCTTAGCTTGCTAGGCTAAGTGCATGATGTTAAGTTCGATCACCGCGAAAAATCCGGCCAGGAACGGCGATTTTGATGACAATCATGAACAACTCGCTCAAGAAGACCCTGCTGGCAGCCAGCCTCGCAGCGCTTCCACTCACGCTCAATGCGGCCGGATTGGGGCGCATCAACGTGCTCAGCGCCCTCGGGCAGCCGCTGAACGCCGAAATCGAGGTGCAGGCCAATGCCGACGAGATCTCGTCGATGACCGCCAAGATGGCGTCGGCATCGGTCTTCGAACAGGCCAACGTGGCGTTCTCGCCCGTCATCAGCCTGATCCGGGTTGCCGTCGAGCCAAGGGGCTCCGGCGCGGTGATCAAGCTCAGCAGCGAGCGACCCGTCAGCGAGCCCTTCGTCGATATGGTCGTCGAGTTGAACTGGTCCGCTGGCAAGCTGATCCGCGAATACACCTTTCTTCTTGATCCGGCGGTCACCCCTTCCAAGGCCGTGAGTGCCGTAGCCTCGCCGGAGGCGCCGCCGGTGGCCCGCGCCCCGGAGGCGGCCAGGGCTGCGGCGCCCGCGGCCCCGGCACGCAGCAACGCTGCCCCCGCGCCCGCTCGGGCGGCGGCCCCGGCCGAAAGCTACCAGGTCCAGCGCGGCGACACCCTCTCCAAGATCGCCAACGCCAACAAGCCGCAGGGTGTCTCCCTCGAGCAGATGCTGGTGGCCTTGCTGCGGCGCAATCCGGAGGCCTTCGACGGCAACAACATGAACCGCCTGAAGGCGGGTCGCATCCTCAGCATCCCGGACGCCACCGACGCTGGCGCGATTCCGCAGACGGAGGCGCGTCGCGAGGTCGTCGCCCAGGCGGCCGACTTCAACGCCTACCGCGGCCGGCTCGCCGAGACGGTCCGCACCCAGGCCCCGACCGACACGGGCGAAGCCCAGCAGCAGAGCAGTGGCCGGATCGCGCCGCGGGTGACCGAGGCGCCGCGCCCGGGCGATGACGCCCGCGACCAGGTTCGCGTCTCCCGCACAGAGATGCAGGGCGCCGGCGAAGGCAGCGGAAGCAGCCAGGAGCGGCTGCGGATGCTTGAGGAAGACCTCGCTGCCCGGGACCGCGCACTGCAGGACGCCAATGATCGACTGGCAGAACTCGAGCGCAACATTGCCGAACTGCAGAAACTGATCGAACTGAAGAGCGAGGGCATGGCGACCGCTCAGGCGAGTGCCGAGCAGGCCGCCGCGCCGTCCGAGCCGCCACCGGTTGCGCCGGCGCCGGCGCCGGCCGT
>JAGRGD010000046.1 GCA_020445665.1 Rhodocyclaceae bacterium | reverse complement strand
ACCCTCGACGCGGTGGACTGGGACGCCCTCGGCGAGCGACTGCGCCCGGCCCAGCTGCTGCAGGGCCTGCGCCTGCCCGGCCTGCGCGGCAGCGCCGGCGCCTGACCCCGGCCGGCCAGACCCGGGGCCGCACACGCTGCGCGAAGCCACGCGCGGCGGATTGACCACACCCACCGGCCCCAATCGACCGCACAGCCGGCTCCCGGCCGCGATCTCGGCGCAACAGCCCCTAGAATGGGGCTCTCCCGCCGACGCGCCCGAGGAGCTGAAGCCGCGGTGTATCGCTCGACCACCCACCTGCCCCGCCACCTGGCCCTCGCCTACGGCCTGCTGGTGGTCTACGCCTGCCTGCATCCGTTCGCCGACTGGCACGAGAGCGGGCTGGCGCCGCTGGATTTCCTGAGCGCCCCGTGGCCCCGCTACTACCGGGTGAACGACATGGTGCTCAACGTGCTCGGCTTCGTGCCGCTTGGCTTCCTGATCGTGCCGGCCCTGCCCCGGGGCCTGCGGCTCGGGGCCTGCGTGGTGGTGGCGCTGGTGCTGTGCTTCGGCCTCAGCCTGTCGCTGGAAACCCTCCAGAACTACCTGCCGAGCCGCGTCGCCTCGAACGTGGACCTGGGCTTCAACACCCTCGGTGCGCTGATCGGTGCGCTGCTTGGCGCCTGGCTGGGGCCGCGCCTGTTCGCCCGCGAGGGCGGGCTGCACCGCTGGCGCAGCCGGCGCATCATCGACGGCCACCTGGGGGACGCGGGCCTGTCGCTGCTGGCCCTGTGGCTGTTCGCCCAGCTCACCCCGGAGAGCCTGGTCTTTTCCACGGGCGACCTGCGCCACCTCTTCGAGTTGCCCGCGCCGCGACCCTTCTCGCCGCAGGAGTTCCTGCGCATCGAGGCCGCCGCCACCGCCGGCCACCTGGTGGCGGTGGTGCTGCTGGCGCGCTCGATGATGAAGGAGCCGCCGGGCTACGCATCGATGACCCTGCTGGTGCTGCTGGCGCTGGGCATCCACGTGCTCGCCAGCGTCAGCTTCCTGGTCGCCGCCGACCCCTTCGCCTGGGCGACGCCGGGCTGGCGGGCCGGCGTGGTGGCCGGCCTGCCCCTCGTCGCGCTCGGGCTGATGCTGCCCCGCGCGCTGGCCCACGGCCTCGCCGCGGTGGCCCTGCTGGCGGCCACGGTGCTGATCAACGTGGCGCCCCAGAACCCCTACCTGATGTCCTATCCGCAGCTGATCGGGCGGGGGCACTTCCTGAACTTCCACGGCGCCACCGGCCTCGTCTCGAGCCTGTGGCCGTTTCTGGCCCTGGCCTACCTGACCATCCTCGGCGCCCTGAACCCCTCGATGCGGCGATAATCCAAGCCGAGCACCCCGCCGCCAGGGCGGCGCCACCCGACCCGGAGCCTCCATGAGCTACTTCAAGCACCACGTCTTCTTCTGCACCAACCAGCGCGCCGAGGGCGAGACCTGCTGCAACGACCACAAGGCCGTCGCGATGCAGACCTACGCCAAGGACCGCATCGGCAAGCTCGGCCTCAAGGGCAAGGGCAACATCCGCATCAACAAGGCAGGCTGCCTCGACCGCTGCGACGACGGCCCGGTGCTGGTGGTGTATCCCGACAACGTCTGGTACACCTACGTGGACCAGGAGGACATCGACGAGATCATCGACAGCCATCTCGTGAAGGGCGTGATCGTCGAGCGCCTCCGCCTGCCGTAAGCCGCTCCGGAGACCACACCATGACCCGCCCGCTGCCCACCGAGAAGGCCCTGCTGAACGGGCCCGACGGCAACATCGAGGTCCTCATCGATGCCCCCGCCACGGTGCGCGGCATCGCGCTGGTGGCCCACCCGCACCCGCTCTTCGGTGGCGCCAACACCAACAAGGTGGCCCACACCCTGGCCCGCGCCTTCCGCGACATGGGCTTCGCCACGCTGCGCCCCAACTTCCGCGGCGTCGGCCAGAGCGAGGGCCAGCACGACCACGGCGGCGCCGAGACCGAAGACCTGCTCGCCGTCCTCGCCTGGTCCCAGTCGCGCTGGGGCAGCCTGCCCATCGGCCTGGGCGGCTTCTCCTTCGGCGCCTTCGTGCAGACCCGCGTCGCCGCCCGCCTCGCGCCCGGCGTCACCCCGCCCGAGCGCGTCATCCTGGTGGGCACCGCCGCCGGCGAGGTCACCGGCGCGCGCAGCTACACCACCGAGGCCGTGCCCGCCGGCAGCCTGATCATCCATGGCGAGAACGACGAGACGGTGCACCTGCAGAACGTGCTCGACTGGGCCCGCCCGCAGGAGCTGCCGGTTGTCGTCGTGCCCGGTGCCGACCACTTCTTTCATGGCAAGCTGCACGTCATCCGCGACATCATCGCCCAGCGCTGGCAGCCGCTCTGAACGGCCCCGGCGCCCACCCCACAGGAGGTCCACGATGCGCCTCGTCTGCTCCCTCACCAGCCCCTACGCCCGCAAGATCCGCGTCATCCTGGCCGAGAAGAAGCTCGACTTCGAGCTGGTCAACGACGTCCCCTGGAACGCCGACACCCACGTGCCCGACTTCAACCCCCTCGGCAAGGTGCCGGCCCTGGTGGCCGACGACGGCCGCATCTGGTTCGATTCGCCGGTGATCGCCGAATACCTCGACACCACCTACCCGGCGCCCGAGATGATCCCGGCCGACCGGACCACCGCCCTGCCGGTGCGCCAGAGCGAGGCGCTCGCCGACGGCATCACCGATGCCGCGGTGCTCGCCTTCCTCGAACAGAAGCGCCCGGCCGAGCAACAGAGCGCCGACACCATCGCGCGCCAGCTCGGCAAGATCGAGCGCGGTCTGGCGGCCCTTGCGCAACGGGTCAGCGACGGCGACGGGCTCAACCACGGCCAGCTGTCGGTGGCCGACGTGGCCGCCGGCTGCACGCTCGCATATCTCGACTTCCGCTTCGGCGACATCGACTGGCGCGGCGCCCACGCGGTGCTGGCCGACTATGCTGCACCGCTGCTCGCGCGGTCCAGCTTCCAGGGCACGATCCCGCCGGCCTGAAGGCCCTCACGCCCCAATGAGAACCGCCCCGCGGATCCCGGAGGGTCCGCGGGGCGGCTTGCGTTACGGCCGGGGCGACGCGATCAGGCGCGCTCGACCACCACCTCGAGGTAGGCGGACGGGACCACCATGGTGCCGTCGGTAGCGACGTTGAACTGGTCGATCAGGGCCATCAGGTCGTCGTGGAGGCTGGCCTGCTTCTCGGCGTCGAGGGCGGCGAAGGCCTTGTGGATCGGGCCGTAATAGGCGCGGAAGATCTCCATGAAGTGGGCCGGCGAGCGATAGCGGAAGACGAAGTCCTTCTCGCTCACGCGGATCTCGCGGGCACTGGCGCCGAACAGGACCTCCAGGTGCGGGCGGGTGCCCCAAAGGGCCGGCGACTTCACGCCCTGGGGCGGCGGGATGTAGCGGCCGATGGTCTTGAAGATCGCACCGACGAAGCCCTCCGGCGTCCAGTTGGCGAGGCCGATGCGGCCACCCGGGCGGCACACCCGCAACATCTCGGCGGCGGCCTTTTCCTGGTTGGGGGTGAACATCACCCCGTAGGTGGAGGCGACCATGTCGAACTGGCCGTCGGTGAAGGGCAGGTCCTCGGCGTCGGCGAAGTGGAAGTTCACCGCCAGCCGGTCGGCCCGGGCGCGCTCGGCGCCGCGCTCCAGCAGGGCCGGCACGTAGTCGGTGGAGGTCACCTCGGCCCAGCGGCGGGCCGCGGCGAGGGTGAAGTTGCCGTTGCCGGCAGCGACGTCCAGGACGGCGTGGCCGGAGCGAACGTCCAGCGCCTCGGCGAGTTGCTCGCCGACGATCTGCAGGGTGGTGCCGACGATGGCGTAATCGCCCGAGGACCAGGCGGCGTTCTGCTTGGACTTGATGGCCTCGAAGTCGGGGGACGGGGCGACGGTCTGGGTGGCGGTGGCTTGCATGATCAACTCTCCTTTGGGTTCTGGTTGGGGTCTCGCGCCGGGCCTGGGTGGCTGCGGCCTTGCGACCTGGGTCCAGATTGCGCCTCATCGCCGGCGCATACTTGCAGAGCCCCTGCATAAGTCCTGCAGTTTCACCGCAGCCGGGTCGCCGCCAATCGGCCGGGAATCTGCAGGCATGGCGAGATGGCCCGGTTCTGCGTACATTGAATGCATTCGAGGGCGACATCGCAGGCGCGGGCGGGCGGATGATTTATCGTTTCGAAGACATCGAGCTGGACACCGACCGATTCGAGCTGCGCCGCAGTGGCACGGTGCGCGCCGTGGAGCCCCAGGTCTTCTCGCTGCTCGAGCTGCTGTTCGCCAACCCCGACCGCCTGATCACCAAGGATGAGCTGAACGAGCGGATCTGGAAGGGCCGCATCGTGTCGGAGGCGGTGGTGAACAGCCGCATCCGCTCGGCGCGACAGGCCATCGGCGACGATGGCAAGGCCCAGCGCCTGATCAGGACCGTGCACCGCCGCGGCTTCCGCTTCCTCGTCACGCCAGAGGTGGTGTCCGCCGCCCGGCCCGTGGGGGTGGTGGTCGAAACCGCCGCGGCCCCGCCACCCGAGCCCGCCATCGCCCCGTCCCCGCCGGCCGAATCGAGCGGTCCGCCGTCGATCGCCGTGCTGCCCTTCCAGTGGCTGTCGATCGACGGCAAGCAGGCGATGCTCGCCGACGCCGTCGCCCACGAGCTGATCGTGGAGTTGTCGCGCCTGCACTGGCTGGTGGTGATCGCGCGGGGCTCCAGCTTCCAGTTCCGCGGCCCCGGCATCGACCTCACCGCTGCCGGCCAGCGACTCGGTGCCCGCTACCTGCTGACCGGCACGGTGGCGGTCGAGGGCAAGCGCAGCGCCGTCTCGGTGGAGCTGGTCCGCGCCGACGACCAGCACCTGCTGTGGGCAGATCGCTTCGAGGGGCCGGTGGAGGACCTGCTCGGCCTGCGCTCCACGATGGCGCGGGACATCGTCAGTACCATCGACTACCGGATCCCCATCGCCGAGGCCACCCGGGCCGCCGCCACCCCTACCGAGAACCTCGACGCCTGGGGCGCCTACCACCGAGGCCTGTGGCACATGTACCGCTTCAGCGCCGGTGACAACGCCCAGGCCACGCAGCTCTTCGAGCACGCCATCCGTGGCGACCCCCACTTCGCGCGGGCCCACGCGGCGCTCTCCTTCACCCACTTCCAGAACGCCTTCCTCGGCTACAAGCCTGACGTCACCGCCGAGCGCAGGCTACCCCGTGAGTTCGCCGAGAAGGGCCTCGCCCTCGACCCCCTCGACCCCTTCAGCAACCTGTGCATGGGCCGCGCCGACTGGCTGGAAGGTGACATGGAGGGCGCCTTTCCCTGGTACGACCGCTGTATCGAGCTGAACCCCAACTTCGCCTTCGCCCACTACAACCGGGCCCTGGCCGACGTGATCGCCGGCCGTGGCGAGCGCTGCGACGCCGGCATCGGCAAGGCCATGTCGCTCAGCCCCATCGACCCCCTGCGCTACGCCCACCTGGGCACCCGCGCCTTCTCCCACATGGTGCAGGGCGACTACGCCGGCGCCTGCGACTGGGCCGAACAGGCCGCGCGGGCCCCCAACGCCCACGTGCATATCTACATGATCGCCGCGCTGGTGAGCGAACTCGCCGGCAACCGCGCCGCCGCCGACACCTGGGCCACCGAGGTGCGCCGCCGCATGAACGGCTACCGCCCGGACCGCTTCTTCAAGTCCTTCCCGTTCCGCGATACGGCCACCTGCGAGACCATCCAGGGCGCCTTCGCGCGGCTCGGCTTCTGAGCCGGCATGGCGCAGCGCCGGCAGGTGCGCGAAGGCGCCGAAAGCCCTCAGGATGGGACCGCCTCGTGCCCGACACGCCGTCACACGACGCTTGTGCCCATCCCGCCGTCCGTGTTGCACGAGACCATGATGGCGTAGCCCGCCACACCGAGAAGGCGGCCAGAGCCCTATCATCTGAGCTTCTGCGCGAAGCGCCCGGCCGGACCGGGCCCGCTCGCCGCAATCGACCGGCATTTACCAAGGACCATGCGCATCTTCTCCCCGCTCTATCGCCGCGCCATGCAGTGGGCGCGTCATCCCCATGCCCCCGCCTACCTGGGAACCCTGAGCTTCGCGGAATCGTCCTTCTTTCCGGTGCCACCGGACGTGATGCTCGCGCCGATGTGCCTCGCGAAGCCGGAACGCGCCTGGCGCTTCGCCCTGCTGACCACGCTGACCTCGGTGGCGGGCGGGCTGGCCGGCTACGCCATCGGCCATTTCGCGATCGAACTCATCACGCCGTGGCTGCAGACGACGAAATACTGGGCGAGCTACCAGACGGCCACGGGCTGGTTCCGCGACTACGGCTTCTGGGCGGTGTTCCTCGCGGGCTTCTCGCCGATTCCCTACAAGGTCTTCACGATCGCCGCCGGCGCCCTCTCCATGGCTCTGCTGCCTTTCACCCTGGCCTCGTTCGTGGGCCGCGGCGCCCGCTTCTTCCTGGTCGCCGGGCTGATGAAATGGGGCGGCGCGCGCATGGAAGCGGCCCTGCACCGCTACATGGATCGTCTCGGCTGGGCGCTGGTGGCGCTCGTCATCGCCGCGCTGGCGATCGTCCGCATCTGAGCAGCGCCATCGCGCTGAATCCGGGGTAGCACGTGCGCGGCGGGGCCTCGCCTTGCGCGCGCCCCTGTCGGTCGGGCCGCAGACGCCGTCTTCAGGCCATTGGCGCCACAGGGACCGAGGGCCGCACCCGATCAGCGCAGGGGCGAGCGATCGACCAGGCACCACGACATCGCGACGTAGGGCGGGATGCATCCCGCCATGGGCGGCTGCTCGGCCAGCGCGATCCGTCGAGAAGGGTTTCGCGACAGCCCGAGCCTGAAACGGAGGCCTGTCGATGATCCGGGCTGGCAAGAACGCCCCACCAGCCCCCAAGGAATGCCGCTAGCTGCCCCGTTTGCGCTTCAGAGGCGTCCGCCTCGCCCGGCCGCCGCTCGAGCCGCGCAACTACCTGGCGGCGCGACGGGAGCGAGCCACCAGCGCGAGCAAACCCATGCCTGCGAGGAACATCGACGACTGGCCCGGCTCGGGCACAGCGGAAACCAGCAGCGCAGTGTCGGCGATCGCGCCGTCGACCCGGAACTCGATGCCGGTGACGCCGGCATTTTCGAAGAAGATCAGCTCCAGCGGTTGCGGACCGGCGGCCACGGTGGCAACGGCCGAGCTCACGGCAAATGATCGCTGACCCGTGAATTCGGCGATCACGTCCCCACCGATGCTGAGGCGGAAGCCGTCATCCGAGCCGACCGCGAAGCTATGGCTGCCACCGCCGAGGTCGACCATTCCGGTGAAGCGGAACACCGACCCGCCGATGGGACGGCTGTGCGAGCCGGAGAGCGTGGCGGCGTCGAACCCAAGGAAATCTTCAAGCCGCGTCGAGTCGTCGAGCACCGCCGTGCCGCCCGCCGGATAGTCGATTGCCGTCGCGATGAAGGTTGCGCGCGCGTCGTCGGCGGAGATGATTCCCAGCGCGTCGGTGAGGTCGACGATGCGGTCTTCGTCCCAGTACTCACCCAGAAAGCCAGCCGGCGCAACGGCCGTCAGGGATTCGGCCACGGATGGCCCGTAGCGCTCATCGGACGACGAGGAAGCGAGCGCGGCGGCGGCCGGCGCGAACAGCGCGACGAGCGATACGGCGGCGCGGCGCAAGGGCATTGACATGACGTGTCTCCCGGATGAGTTCTCTGAGCACAAAAGTGCCTGGCGCCTGCCGGGCAGTGACTTCATGATATGGGGGTCGCGGGGCCCCGGTTGCAAAACAACGTCGCAGCCATGCCGCTCACTGCCGCGCGCGGGCAGGTCGTCCTCCCCCTTCAATGGGGGTGAAGCGGGGAAGGCGCGAAGCACGGCTTCGCGCCCGCTCCCCTCACTGGCAAGCGGTCGAGAATCAATCGCGCCTGCGCGCCTGATCTGCCGCTCTCACGGCTGCCCAGGCGACCAGCAGAAGGCTCAGGGTACCGGGGGTGGGGACGCTGCCACCGCCACCGTCGGGCGTGAAGGCGAGGGAGGAGAGGATCGAATTGCTGCTGAGCGCGAACGGATCCGAGAAGGATGCGAAGGTGCCCTCGGTGATGCCGTCGACATCGATCAGGATGCTCGCACGGTAGCCGACCAGCAGCCGCTCACCCGGGCGCAGGACACCCAGATCCAGTTGCTGCAGGCTGAACGGAATGTCGACCGTCCGGCGGATCGGATCGAGCACTGCACGGAGGTCCAGTCCGCCGGTTGCCGTCGTGCTCAGGGATGTATTGCCGCTGCCGTCGGTGCTGAACGTGGCGATGTAGCCGCCACCTTCGAAGCCCGGGAAAAAACCACCCGCGCTGCCAAAGCCGGCGGCAAAGGCCGCGTCGGTGGCCATGTCGGACGCGTTGGTGATGGCCGGCGCGGCCCCGCGCACCTCGGCGCCCACCTCCAGCGTGAAGGTTACGGTCGTATTCGTGCTGAAAAAATCCCGGATCTGGCCACCATCGATGATGAATCGACTCGACACCGTGCCCGAGCGGCTACCGAGGTTGATGAACTCGTCACTCCCGATCAGCACTTCCGTACGCACCGCCGGTGCACCGCCTGATGTGAACACACCGGCGTCGAGGCCCAACTGCCCGAAAACGCCTGCACTCGAATTGCCGAAATAGCCGGGACTCCCGACGCCAGAGGAACCGACCGACGCGAACACGGCGCGCGATATGTCTCCGCTGGCCAGCTCGAAGACCTGGTCGGTCGATTCTGTCTGGACCCCACCGATCTCGTTGGCGGCGGTTGCGCGCTGGATCACGCCTGCCCATGCCCCGCCTGCGGGCCAGGCGGCCGTAAGAAGGATCGCCAGCAGGGTTCGTGTGCAGGTCTGGCGAAGCGATGTCGGAAATTGCATGTTCATGATTCGATCCTCGTCAACAGTTGCGCACAAATGTGATGCAATTCACATACCCGCCAGAATTGTTTTGCAGAAACAGTGTATTCCGGCCGCATCGCCCCAAGCGAAAACCGCACATGTAAAGTATTCCGACAACATTCCCCTGCCGTGCGCGATATCGTCCGATGTCATGGTTCGCAGGTCACGCCGTTTCCGGCCGAGAAGGCATTGCGAAGCCACCCCCCCTCCCGTGATGTGCTATTGCTTCGGTAATCCCCCCTGAAATCAGCGCCTCTCAGAAGTAGAATTTTCCACAGGCAGCAGGAGGAAGTTCTACGTGAAGAAGTCCCGTTTTTCAGACAGCCAGATCATCGCGATCCTGAAGCAGGCCGAGGCTGGCAAGCCGGTGCCGGAGCTGT
>JAGRGD010000335.1 GCA_020445665.1 Rhodocyclaceae bacterium | reverse complement strand
GGTCGCCGCTTGGGCTCACTACTTGTTTGCGGGTGCCGGAGGCTAGCGGGTGGTTTTCAGGTTGATGGGGGAGCCGGCGGGGAAGTGGGAGGGCGAGCGCCGACCGGCCCGGGGACGGGTGGGCGCCGCAAACAGCGCGCCGCCGCGAGTGCATGAAGTACCGCAACTCCGACGAGATCATCAAGCCGCAGTTCGTGGTCGAGAAGCTGTGGGAAGTCACCGGTGGCGACGCCTTCGTGACCTCCGACGTGGGCCAGCACCAGATGTGGGCCGCCCAATACTACAAGTTCGACAAGCCGCGCCGCTGGCTCAACTCCGGCGGCCTCGGCACGATGGGCGTCGGCCTGCCCTACGCGATGGGCGCCCAGCTCGCCCACCCGGGCAGCCCGGTCGCCTGCATCACCGGCGAGGCCTCGATCCAGATGTGCATCCAGGAACTGTCCACCTGCAAGCAGTTCCGCCTGCCGATCAAGATCTGCAACCTCAACAACCGCTACCTCGGCATGGTGCGCCAGTGGCAGCAGCTCTTCCACGGCGGCCGCTACTCCGAGTCCTACATGGATTCCCTGCCCGACTTCGCCAAGCTGGCCGAGGCCTACGGCCACGTCGGCCTCAAGGTCGAGAACCCCGGCGATGTCGAAGGCGCCATCCGCGAGGCCTTCAGCCGCAAGAACGACCTGGTCTTCCTCGACTTCCAGGTGGACCAGACCGAAAACGTCTACCCGATGGTCCAGGGCGGCAAGGGACTGACCGAAATGATCCTCTCCGCAGAGGATCTCTGAGGCGGACGACCGCATCGCGGTGTGCCCAGGCGGCGCGCCCCCTCGCCCCGAACAACGAACCGACTGATCGAGCGCACTCCATGAGACACGTGATCTCCCTGCTCATCGAGAACGAAGCCGGCGCGCTGTCCCGCGTCTCCGGCCTGTTCTCGGCCCGTGGCTACAACATCGAATCCCTCACCGTGGCCCCCACCGAGGACGCCTCCCTGTCGCGCATGACCATCGTCACGAGCGGCTCGGACGACATCATCGAGCAGATCAACAAGCAGCTGAACAAGCTGGTGGACGTGGTCAAGGTGGTGGACATCTCCGAGTCGGCGCACATCGAGCGCGAGCTGATGCTCATCAAGGTCCGCGCCACCGGCAAGGACCGGGAGGAGATGAAGCGCATGGCGGACATTTTCCGCGGCCGCATCATCGACGCCACCGACGCCTCCTACGTCATCGAAATGACAGGAAACCAGCAGAAGCTGGATTCCTTCGTCGCCGCGATCGATGCGTCCCTGATCCTCGAGACCGTACGCTCCGGCGTGGTCGGGATCGGCCGCAGCGAACGCGTTCTCAAGGTCTGAAACGCACTCCCTCGCAACCACCGGGCAGAGGCGCACGGGCGCCGCGACCCGACGCTAAGACAGAAGGACAAACATGAAGGTCTATTACGACAAGGACGCCGACCTCTCCCTGATCAAGGGCAAGAAGGTCACCATCGTCGGCTACGGCTCGCAGGGCCACGCCCACGCCCAGAACCTCAACGACTCGGGCGTCAAGGTCACCGTCGGCCTGCGCAAGGGCGGCGCGTCCTGGGACAAGGCCAAGGGCGCCGGCCTGAAGGTCGAGGAAATCGCCAAGGCCGTGAAGACCGCCGACCTGGTCATGATCCTGCTGCCGGACGAGAACATTCCCCAGGTCTACAAGGACGAGGTCGAGCCGAACATCAAGAAAGGCGCCACCCTCGCCTTCGCCCACGGCTTCAACGTCCACTACAACCAGGTCGTGCCCCGCGCCGACCTGGACGTCGTCATGGTTGCGCCGAAGGGCCCGGGCCACACGGTGCGCTCCGAGTACCTCAAGGGCGGCGGCGTGCCGACCCTGATCGCCGTCCACCAGGACCAGTCCGGCAAGGCCCGCGACATCGCCCTGTCCTACGCGGCTGCCAACGGCGGCACCAAGGGTGGCGTGATCGAGACCAACTTCCGCGAAGAGACCGAGACCGACCTCTTCGGTGAGCAGGCCGTGCTGTGCGGCGGCGCCGTCGAGCTGGTCAAGATGGGCTTCGAGACCCTGGTCGAAGCCGGCTACGCGCCCGAGATGGCCTACTTCGAGTGCCTGCACGAGCTCAAGCTGATCGTCGACCTGATGTACGAGGG
>JAGRGD010000334.1 GCA_020445665.1 Rhodocyclaceae bacterium | reverse complement strand
GTGGTGGCCCTGACGATGCGTTCGGCGGTGGATGACCCCGCGCGTTTTCGCTCGTCGAAGGATATTGGCCCCTGGGTCGGCCTGACCCCACGGCGCAGCCAGTCGGGCGAACGCGATGTCATCGGTCAAATCACACGGGCCGGGGATGCCTCCTTGCGCACGGCGCTCTATCAGGCCGCGAACGCGGTGCTGTGCCGCAGCGCGCCAAGCTGGCTCAAGGCCTGGGCGCTGCGGGTCGCCGAGCGTCGCGGCAAGAAGCGCGCCACGGTCGCGCTGGCGCGACGGATCGGTGTCGTGCTGCACCGCATGTGGCGCGACGGAACGGAATTCCGTTTCAGCCGCGAGGAAGCCATGGCGGCGACACCACGGGCCGCGTGACGACCGCCTCGCCTTCACGCAAGGCAAACAGACCGTACTCAGAACAGGAGGAACGGGCCAGGCACTGAGGCCATGGCTTGCCGAGGTCCCGACCGGGACGCGGTTCCCGACGATGCCGCCTGGCGGCTTGCATCCGGACCCTGTCCGAGAGCGCAGTTCAGATTGGCACGCGGGAATCGCACTTGAACCAGGCATGGAGAGGCGGCCATCTGCGCCGACCTCGGATGGAAGCAACATCCCGCGCCGGGAACGACATATCGGCACACCAGGAGCGTCAGGCCACGAGCCGAACCACACAGATATCGACGGATCGACCCGGCGCTGGCACCGCTTCGATCCATGACGTCTCCGCGCTGCCAGCGCCTGTGCACCGCGAAAAGGCAACCGTTTCGCGCTTGTTCTTTGTTGAGCCATCGCGCTTGACTACTCCCGCCCCATTATGGAAGCTGCGAGAGTTCTGAGCGCATGCGCCGCAACCAGCGGCACCACTCCGTTTCCACAGACGCGAAGCCTGTCCACCCTATGGGCCAACCCATCAGCGCCTCGACAAACAGCGGGTTCAAGGTCCGGCGCATCGTGGAGGAAACGCTGCCAGCCATCGGCGTCTCCAGGACCTGGCGGCCAAGCTGCCCGTTCACCTTCATCGTTTCGGGGTTGGCGGCCCCGTCCTTGTAGTCCCGCGCGGTCGGCGTCATCCACATCTGACTTGCATGGCTCAGATCCGCCGTCTTCCGGTTGCCCGCACTCGGCTTGTTGCCGTCCGTCGCCATCGGCGTCGGCCAGTCTCGTGCCATCGTATCGAGCCCCTTCTCGTCCTTCCGGTCGCCGCCCCTGTTGCGGAAACTGTCCGCCTGCGGGGTGGGCCACAGCGCTACCGAGGTCGCGAGATTCATCCCGTGCTGTCCCGCTGCCTGCGACGGTGTGGGCTTCGTCTGCCGGTTCTCGTTGGCGCTGGCACGGGGCGTCGGCCACATCCGCAGCAGCTCCGTCCGGTTCCCCCCACTCGACCGGGTCCCAGAGCAGGCGCGCGGGGTCGGCCAGCTCGTCTCCCTCGCGGATGGCGAGGATGAACAGCCGCTCCCGCTTGTGGGGCGCACCGACTTCCGCCGCCGTAAAGAGGCCTGCCGCAAGCTTGTAGCCCATTCCGACCAGTCCGCTGGCGACTTCGGGGAAGCCGAGGCGGAGATGATGGGCGACATTTTCGAGGAAGACGAAGGGCGGTTTGATTTCGCCGATGATCCGGGCAACATGCGGCCAGAGATGGCGGGGATCCTCGGAACCGAGACGCTTCCCTGCCAGGGAGAACGGCTGGCACGGATATCCCGCAGAGAGGATGTCCACTGCGCCGCGCCAAGGGCGGCCGTCGAAGGTGGCAACGTCGTCCCAGACAACAGCCTGATCCAGGGACGCGTCTTCCATCCGCGCCACGAGAGTGGCTGCGGCGAAGGTTTCCCGTTCGACATGGCCCACAGTTCGATATCCGGGCAAGGCGATGGTGAGCCCGAGGTCGATGCCACCGGCGCCGGAGCAGAGCGAGAGGCCGAAAAGGCATGCGTCGCCTGTTCCGTCAGGCAGGCCTGCGGAAGGTAAAGCCAGGTCATCCATCCCTCAGCGGTCTTTGGTCTTGAGGTCGTCGTAGGGCGTTCCATCCCCGTCGAGGACGGCCTGTTTCCCGGTGAATTTCTGCCAGCGCTGGACGGCCACATCGATATAGGCCGGGTTCAGCTCGATGCCGTGGCAGACGCGGCCCGTGGTCTCGGCCGCGATCAGCGTGGTGCCGGATCCCATGAAGGGCTCGTAGATCGCCTGACCCGGGCTCGAATTGTTGAGGATCGGCCGGCGCATGCATTCCACGGGCTTTTGGGTGCCGTGGACGGTCTTTTCGTCCTGGTCCTTGCCCGAGATGTGCCAGAGCGTCGTCTGCTTGCGGTCGCCCGCCCAATGGCCCTTGCCGGACTTGCGCACGGCATACCAGGCGGGCTCGTGCTGCCAGTGATAATCGCCCCGGCTCAGAACCAGCCGCTCCTTGGCCCAGATGATCTGGGACCGGATCGTGAAGCCCGCGACTTCGAGGCTTTCGGCCACGGTCGCCGCGTGCAGCGCGCCGTGCCAGACATAGGCGACATCGCCCGGGAACAACGCCCAGGCTTCGCGCCAGTCGGCCCGATCATCGTTCAGCACCTTGCCGGTGCGCTTGGTCTTGGCCGCCCCCGCCTGGTTGCGCCAGCCCGGGTCGTATTCCACGCCGTAAGGCGGATCGGTGACCATCAGCAGCGGCTTCACCGGGCCGAGCAGACGCTCGACATCCGTGGCGACCGTGCTGTCACCACAGAGAAGCCGGTGGTGCCCGAGCAGCCAGAGATCGCCGGG
>JAGRGD010000333.1 GCA_020445665.1 Rhodocyclaceae bacterium | reverse complement strand
AGCGTCTTGCCGGTACCCGGAGACCCGACCATCAGCACGCCCTTCGGGATCCGGCCGCCGAGCTTCTGGAATTTGGACGGGTCGCGCAGGAAGTCCACCAGTTCGGAGACTTCCTCCTTGGCCTCGTCGCAGCCGGCCACGTCGGCAAAGGTGATCGAGTTGGCGGATTCGTCAAGCATCCGCGCCCGCGACTTGCCGAACGAGAACGCGCCGCCGCGCCCGCCGCCCTGCATCTGGCGCATGAAGAAGATCCAGACGCCGATCAGCAATAGCATCGGGAACCACGACACGAAGATGTTCATGAGGAAGGACTGCTCTTCCTCCGGCTTCGACGCAATGACCTTGACGCCATATTTCATCAGGTCGGACACCATCCAGATGTCCTGCACGCCCGGCGTGTAGATCGTGAGTTGCCGACCCTCCTGGGTCGTGGCTTTCAGGACGCGCCCATCCACCAGAACCTTGGAGATGCGACCCGCGCGGGCCTCCTCCATGAACTGGGAGTACTCCATGGTGTTCTGGGCGACCTGACGCGTGTTGAACTGGTTGAAGACCGTCATCAGAACGATGCCGATCACGACCCAGATCGCCAGACTCTTGAAAAGGTTGTTCAAGCTGCGCTCCCGATGGCCCGTCTGGGGCCGACTGCACAATGGACCGATTCTAGTTTCGATCGTTCAACGGGGCAAACGCCCCCCCTAGGCTTTCCGCCCACTCGCGAGGAAATACACCTCGGTGCTGCGATCACGCGAGGCCTTCGGCTTGCGCACCGCCACGCTGGAAAACGCATCGCGCAGCTGATTGCGGAAGTCGTCGAAGCCCTCTCCCTGGAAGACCTTGACCAGGAATCGCCCGCCCGGCGCCAGGTGATCTCGCGCGAACTCCAGGGCGAGCTCGGCCAATGCATACGACTTTGCCTGATCGGCCGACGCGATACCCGACATGTTGGGGGCCATATCGGATAAAACAAGGTCCACCCGCCGGCCGGCAAGGTGGGACTCGAGGGCATCGAGTACTTCGGCCTCGTGGAAGTCGCCCTGGATGAAGGTCATGCCGGCCATCGGCTCGACCGGCAGCAGGTCTAGGGCGACGAGGTCGCCCCGCCCGGCCAGCCGCCGCGCCACCACCTGACACCAGGAGCCCGGGGCCGCGCCGAGGTCCACCACCACCATGCCGGGCCGGATCAGACGATCCCGGTCGTCGATCTCGGTCAGCTTGTAGGCAGCCCGAGCCCGAAAGCCGTCCTTCTGTGCCTTCAGCACGTACGGATCATGTACGTGCTCGTTCATCCATGCTTTGCTGGTCTTGCTTGGTTTCATCGGAGTAGAATCGCGCCCCTTGCCCGGGAACTGAGTTCAATGAACGAATTGTCACCTGCCCGCCGTCGCGAACTGAAGGCGCTGGCCCACCATCTCGATCCGGTAGTCACGATTTCGGACAACGGCTTGTCCGACGCCGTCCTGAAGGAAATCGAAACCGCCCTGCGCGCCCACGAACTGATCAAGATCCGGGTTGTCGGTGACGACCGGGACCTGCGACAGCAGTATCTGGGGGGCATCTGCGAGAAGACCGGTGCGAGCCCGGTGCAGAGCATCGGCAAGCTGCTGGTTGTCTGGCGCGAGCGGCCCGCCGACGCGGACGCCAAGCCCAAGCGTCGTGCCCGCAAGCCGATCAAGCTGACCAAGCGGGCAGCCCAGACCGTGGCCGAGGGCGGAGGCCTGCCCAAGGCGCTGAAACGGCCGGCGGCCCGCAAACCCGCGGCGTCCAAGCCCGCCTCGGGCAAGGCGCGCGGCAAGCGCTGAGGCGCGACCGCATCCGGCACCCCTCAGACCCTCGCCGCCCGCCAGGGCGGCAAGGCCACCAGGGCAAGTGCCGCGACCGACTGGGCCAGGTAAAGAACGCCTGCGATCGCGTGAAGCCGGCCGAAGGCCTCCCGGCCGCTGCCGCCGGTGACATCCGTGGTCGCTTTCAGCGCATGCATCATCGGCTGCAGGACCTGCCACTGGACGGCGCTGGCCGCCATCAGCGCCAGCACCAGCCAGACGGTCGGTTCCCGCAGCAGGACACGGTGGCACTGCCGTCCGCGCAGGAGCAACAGCAGCACACCACACACCAGCCCGACCTGGGCAACCCGCTCGAACAGCCAGCCGGCTATCTCGCCAGCCAGGACGGGGTCACCAAGACGCCCGAAGAGCGTCGGCGCAACCAGATAGCCCACCGTCCAGAGCGCGCCGGCCCAGATCGCGACCAGAGCCCGATGAATCGGCTCCGCGAGGTGTTCCGCGCGCAAAGGGCCCTCAGACGTAGCGTACGTCGATCACCTCGAACTCGCGAATGCCGCCGGGCGCCTGCACCTCGGCCACATCGCCCGCGTACTTGCCGATCAGGGCACGCGCAATCGGAGAACTGATCGAGATCATGCCCTGCTTCAGGTCCGCCTCGTCCTCACCGACGATCTGATAGGTGACGGCCTGACCGCTGTCGAGATCCTCGAGGTCCACCGTCGCACCGAACACGCATTTGCCGTCGGCGTCGAGCAGCGTCGGGTCGATGACCTGTGCCGTAGCGAGCTTGCCCTCGAGTTCCTTGATACGCCCCTCGATGAATCCCTGCCGCTCCTTGGCGGCGTCGTACTCGGCGTTCTCGGACAGGTCGCCGTGGCTGCGCGCCTCGGCGATGGCGGCAATCACTTCGGGGCGATCGACCGTCTTCATGCGATGCAGTTCCTGGCGCAGCAACTCGGCGCCGCGGAGCGTGAGAGGAGTCTTGATCATGGTGGAAATCAGTTCAGTTCTGCGTGCAGCGACTGCACGGAGTAGACCTCGAGGCCGGCCAGGTGGCGCATGCCCATGCAGGCGGCACGGGCACCCTCGATGGTGGTGAAGACGGTGACCTTGGCGCCCAGCGCACTGGTCCGGATCGAGCGCGAGTCGGCGATGGCCTGCCGCTTCTCCTCGACCGTGTTGATCACCAGGCAGACCTCGTCGTTCTTGATGACGTCAACGATGTTCGGACGGCCCTCGGTCACCTTGTTGACCACGCCGATCGGCAGCCCCGCGGCTTCGATCGCCCCGGCGGTACCCCGCGTGCCCAGCAGCGTGAAACCGAGGTCGTGCAGCTCGCGCGCCACCTCGATGGCACCCTTTCGGTCGGACGGCTTCACGCTGATGAAGACCTGGCCCGAGCGCGGCAGGTGGCTGCCGGCCGCAAGCTGCGACTTGACGAAGGCCTCGGCAAAGCTGCGCCCGACGCCCATCACTTCGCCGGTGGACTTCATCTCGGGACCGAGGATGGTGTCGACGCCGGGGAACTTGACGAAGGGGAAGACGGCTTCCTTGACCGAGTAGTACGGCGGCACGATCTCGCCGGTGACGCCCTGATCCGCCAGCGAGATACCGGCCATGCATCGGGCCGCGATCTTGGCCAGCGGCAGCGAGCAGGCCTTGGAGACGAACGGCACGGTGCGCGAGGCCCTCGGGTTCACCTCCAGGACATAGACCACCGCCTCGTCGCCCTCGCCCTGGATCGCGAACTGGACGTTCATCAGACCGCAGACATTGAGCGCCATCGCCATCGCCTGGGTCTGTCGGCGCAACTCGTCCTGCAGCCGGGGCGTCAGCGTGTAGGGCGGCAGCGAGCAGGCCGAATCACCCGAGTGAACGCCCGCCTGTTCGATGTGCTCCATGATGCCGCCGATGATGACCTGCTCGCCATCGGACAGGGCATCCACGTCCACCTCGGTGGCGTCATTGAGGAAGCGGTCGAGCAGCACCGGCGACTCATTGGAGACCTTGACCGCCTCGCGCATGTAGCGCTCCAGGT
>JAGRGD010000332.1 GCA_020445665.1 Rhodocyclaceae bacterium | reverse complement strand
TCGAGGCCGAGTTCGCGCGCCAGGCCAAAGGCCGACATGCCGTAGATGAGGCCGAAGTTGATCACCTTGGCGTAGCGCCGCTGCTCGGTGCCGACCTCGTCGGGCGCGAGGCCGAAGATCTCGGCGGCGGTGGCGCGGTGGACGTCCTCGCCGTTGGCGAAGGCCTTGAGCAGGCCGGCGTCGCCGGACAGGTGGGCCATGATGCGCAGCTCGATCTGCGAGTAGTCGGCGCTGACCAGGCGGTGGCCCTTGGGCGCGATGAAGGCGGCGCGGATGCGGCGCCCTTCCTCGGTGCGGATCGGGATGTTCTGCAGGTTGGGGTCGGAGCTGGCGAGCCGGCCGGTGACCGCCACGGCCTGGGAGAAGCTGGTGTGCACGCGCCCTGTGGACGGGTTCACCGACAGGGGCAGCTTGTCGGTGTAGGTGCTCTTAAGCTTCGACAGCATGCGGTACTCGAGCAGCAGCTTGGGCAGCGGGTAGTCCTCCGCCAGCTTCTGCAGCACCTCTTCGTCGGTGGAGGGCTGGCCCTTGGCGGTCTTCTTGACGACCGGCAGCTCGAGCTTGCCGAACAGGATCTCGCCCAATTGCTTGGGTGAGCCCAGGTTGAAGGGCTGGCCGGCCAGCTCGACCGCCTGCTGCTCCAGCGCGTGGAGGCGCCGGCCGAGCTCTTCCGACTGGCTCGCCAGCTGGAAGTCGTTGATCAGCACGCCGTTGGTCTCCATCTCGAGCAGCACCGGTAGCACCGGCATCTCGATCTCCCGGTAGAGCGCCTCGAGGCCGGGCTCGGCCGCCAGCAGCGGATACAGGTGGCGGTGCAGCCGCAGCGTCACGTCGGCGTCCTCGGCGGCGTACTCGGTGGCCTGCTCGAGCGCCACCTCGGCGAAGCCGATCTGCTTCGCGCCCTTGCCGCAGACGTCGGTGTAGGGGATGGTCGTGAGCCCCAGGTGGCGCTTGGCCAGGGAGTCCATGTCGCGCGTGCGGTCGCTCTCGAGCACATAGGACTCGAGCAGGGTGTCGTGGGCGATGCCGCCGAGGCGGATGCCGTGGTTGGCCAGCACGTGGGCGTCGTACTTGAGGTTCTGGCCCACCTTGCGGTGGGTGTCCGACTCGAGCCACGGCCGCAGCCTGTCGAGGACCGCGTCGAGGGCCAGCTGGGCCGGCGCGTCGGGATAGGCGTGGGCCAGCGGCAGGTAGGCCGCGTGGCCGGGTTCCACCGAGAAGGACATCCCCACCAGGCGGGCCTGCATCGGGTCGAGGCTGGTGGTCTCGGTGTCGAAGGCGGTCAGCTCGGCGGCCTCGATGCGGGCCAGCCAGTCGTCGAGCGCGGCGGTGTCGAGGATCGCGACGTAGTGCCGCTCGATCTCGCCTTCGGGCGCGGCATCCGCGGCCGGGCCGGTCTCCTCGCCGCCGTCCGTCTCCACGTCGGCCAACCAGCTGCGGAATTCGAGGCGGCCGTAGAGTTCTGTGAGGCGGTCCCGGTCGCGGGCGGCAGGTGACAGCCCCTCGGGCGTGACCGGCAGCGGCACGGCAGTATCGACGGTAACGAGCTGGCGGCCCAGGGGCAGGAAGTCCAGGTGTTTGCGCAGGTTCTCGCCCACCTTGCCGCCCACCTCGTCAGCCCGCGCCACCAGGGTGTCCAGGTCGCCGAACTGGGTCAACCACTTGACCGCCGTCTTGGGGCCGCACTTGTCGACCCCGGGCACGTTGTCGACGGTGTCGCCGACCAGGGTCAGGTAGTCGATGATGCGCGCCGGCGGCACGCCGAACTTGGCCTCGACGCCGGCCTCGTCGAGCACCTGCTCGCTCATGGTGTTGACCCACAGCACGCCGGGACGGACGAGCTGGGTGAGGTCCTTGTCGCCGGTCGAGATCACCACCTCCCATCCCAGCTCGGCGGCCTGGTGGGTCAGCGTGCCGATGACGTCGTCCGCCTCGACCCCCTCGATGCACAGCAGCGGCCAGCCCTCGGCCTGGATGGCTTCGTGCAGGGGCGCTACCTGGGCCCGCAGGTCGTCCGGCATCGGCGGCCGGTTGGCCTTGTAGTCGGGGTAGAGATCGTCGCGGAAGGTCTTGCCCTTGGCGTCGAACACGCAGGCGCGGTACTCCGCCTTGTAGTCGGCTGTGAGCCGCCGTAGCATGGACAGCACGCCACGTATCGCTCCGGTGGGCTCGCCGGCGGTGTTGCGCAGGTCGGGCAGGGCATGGAAGGCACGGTAGAGATAGCTCGAACCGTCCACCAGCAGCAGTCTGGGCATGGGAAGCTTCCGTCTCAGGCACCGATCGGGGATACGGTGGTCACATCAGGGCAGGGACGCGGGCGCGACGCGCGCGCGGCAGCCAGTTCCCGGCCACCGGACCGTCGGCCCCGCACCGGGGTCGCAAGCAACTCGAGCGAGAGATGACCGCGAAGGAAAAACTCCCCCGCATGGCGCCCAATGGCGCCCAGCCGCGATACAACGCCCGCGAGTCGTGGCGCATCTTCGGGATTATGTCAGAGTTCGTCGAGGCGACCGAACGCCTCAACGCGATCCGCCCGGCGGTGTCGATCTTCGGCAGCGCCCGCACGCCGGCCGACCACACCTACTACATCCTCACCGAAAAGATCGCCCGCCTGCTCTCGGACGCGGGCTTCTCGGTCATCTCGGGGGGCGGCCCCGGCATCATGGAAGCGGCCAACAAGGGGGCCTACTTCGGCAAGAGCCCGTCGATCGGGCTCAACATCCAGCTGCCGATGGAGCAGGACGCCAACCCCTACCAGGACATCTCCCAGACCTTCCAGCACTTCTTCGCGCGCAAATTCATGTTCGTCAAGTTCGCCTCGGCCTACGTGGTGATGCCGGGCGGCTTCGGCACCCTCGACGAACTGCTCGAAGCGATGACCCTGATCCAGACCGGCAAGAGCCGCAGCATCCCGATCATCCTCGTCCACGCGCCCTTCTGGCGCGGCCTGATCGACTGGTTCCGCGAGCGACTGGTGAGCGAGGGCATGATCCACGCCGATGACCTCGACCTGATCCAGCTCATCGACGAGCCCGAGCAGGTGGTCGAGGCGATCTTCAAGCACTACGAAACCCGCGGCTTCCTGCCCCTGCCCGAAGAGCACGAGCTGATGCTGAACCTGTGAGGCCGGCGACGCCGGACCGTTTGCTAGAATCGCGCCCTTGTTTCCAGGAGTTCCCCATGCGGACCGCCCTTGCCGTGTTCATTGCCGCGCTGGCCCTGCCGGTCGCAGCCCAGCAGCCACCGGGGCTGGAGCCACTGCCCGAGGCGCCGCCCCCCCCGCCGCTGATCGAGGGCGACGAGGTCGAGCCGGAGGTGACCATCGTCAAGAAGGGCGAGGACACGGTCGAGGAGTACCGCGTGAACGGCAAGCTCTACATGATCAAGGTCACCCCGCCCCATGGCACCCCCTACTACCTGGTGGACCGCAAGGGCGAGGGGTCCCTGGAACGGATGGACACTCTCGAGCCCGGCACCTCGGTGCCGATGTGGGTGCTCAAGCGCTGGTAGCCTGAAAGAGCGCGGCGCAGGCCGCGCGAGGAACGCATGTCGGTATTCACCCCGGTCACGCCCGAGGCCCTGCAGGGCTGGCTCGCCAACTACGCGGTCGGCCGGCTGGTCGAGCTCAAGGGCATCTCGGCGGGCGTGCAGAACAGCAACTTCTTCGTCACCACGACCCTGGGCCGCTACGTGCTGACCCTGTTCGAGACGATGGAGCGCTCGGAGCTGCCCTACTACCTGCACCTGATGGCGCACCTGGCGCGCCACGGCCTGCCGGTGCCGGCGCCGATCGCCGACCGCGACAACGACTACCTCGGCAGCCTCTCGGACCGCCCGGCGGTGCTGGTGGCGCGCCTCTCCGGCGCGTCGGTGATGGACCCCACGCCGGAGCACTGCGCCCGCGTCGGCGCGATGCTGGCGGGCCTGCACCGGGCCGGCCAGGGCTACGGACGCCGCCAGGACAACCCGCGCAATGCCGCCTGGCGGGCCGCCACCGCCGCCGCGGTGCGCGGCTTCCTGCCGGCCGACGAGCGCGAGCTGCTCGATGACGAGATCGCCGCCGAGCGCGAGCGGGACGACAGCCGCCTGCCCCAGGGCGCGATCCACGCCGACCTGTTCCGCGACAACGTGCTGTGGGACGGCGACTTCATCGGCGGCGTCATCGACTTCTACTTCGCCGGCCACGACGCGCTGCTGTTCGACGTGGCGGTCACCGTCAACGACTGGTGCAGCGACGCGGACGGCCGGCTCGAGCCGGCGCGGCGCGACGCGCTGCTGGGTGCCTACGCCGCCGACCGCCCGTTCACCGAGGCGGAACGCGAGGCCTGGCCGGCGATGCTGCGCACCGCGGCGCTGCGCTTCTGGCTGTCCCGCGCCGCCGACTATCACCTGCCCCGCGACGGCGAGATGGTGCTGGTCAAGAATCCCGACGAATACCGCGACCTGCTGCGCCTCAGGCGCGAACCGCAGGCGCCCCTGCCGGCCTGAGCCGCCGGCCGACGCAACGAGAACACCGACCCACGATGCAAGCGCAAAGACTGCCCGCCAGCCGCGGCATGGCCTGGATCCAGGAAGGCTTCGGCCTGTGGAAGAAGAACCCGGCGCTGATGACGATGCTGTCATTCGGCTACCTGCTGTCGATCGTCCTGATCAGCGTCGTGCCGCTGGTGGGCCAGCCCGCCGCGACGCTGCTGATGCCGGCCCTGTCGATGGGCGTGCTCAACGGCGGCCGGGCCATCGCCCGCGGCGAGAGGGGGGGGCCGGACCTGCTCTTCTCCGGCTTCAAGGCCCACCTGCCGGCGCTGGTCACGATCGGCGGCATCTACCTGGTGGGCAGCCTCGTGGCGCTCTTCTCGACCGCGCTCGGCGACGGCGGCCTGCTGCTCTCGGCGATGACCGGCCAGGAGGTGACCGCCGAGGCCCTGGCCAGCAGCGACGGCTTCCTGCTGGCGGTGCTGGTCGGCACGGTGGTGTCGGCGCCGGTGATGATGGCCTACTGGTTCGCGCCGATGCTCGCCGCCTGGCACGGCATCGCCGCACCGCGGGCGATGATCTACAGCCTGCTCGCCTGCCTGATGAACTGGAAGGCCTTCTTCGTCTATTCCCTCGGCCTGTTCCTGGTGGCCGGCGTGCTGCCCGGCATGGTGGTCGCGATCCTCGGCATGATCTCGCCGACCCTGGCGGCGCTGGCCTCGGTGCCCCTGCCGCTGATCATGGTGCCGGTGGTCTTCGCCAGCTTCTATCCCAACGTGCGCGACATCTTCGGGGAACCGGGCGAGCAGTCGCCCCGACCGGCTGCGGTCGAGGCCGATGACTGAACGCGCCCCGCTGGGGCTGCTGGGCGGCACCTTCGACCCGATCCACCACGCCCACCTGCGGCTCGCCGAGGAGGCGGCCGAGGCGCTCGGCCTCTGCCGTGTGCGCCTGATCCCGGCTGGGCAGCCGCCTCATCGGGGCGCACCGACATCCTCGCCCGAGCATCGCCTGGCGATGGTCCGGCTGGCCTCCGCGGGCAACCCGCGCCTCGAGGTGGACGCCGCCGAGGTGGCCAGCCCGCGAGCCAGCTACACGGTGCTAACGCTGGAGCGCCTGCGCGTCGAGCTGGGCCCGGCGCGGCCGCTGGTGCTGATCCTGGGGGCCGACGCCTTCGCCGGGCTGGCCAGCTGGCACCGCTGGCGGGAGGTCTTCGCGCTGGCCCACGTGGCGGTCGCCAACCGGCCCGGCCACGCGCCCCACGAACGGCGCTGGCCCGCCGCCATCGACCCCGAACTGGATGCCGAGTGTTCGCCCCGGCTGGGCCGCGACGCGGCCGAACTGGCCGCTGCGCCGTCAGGCCGCATTCTGCCCTTCGACATGACCCCCCTCGCCATTTCGGCCACCCGCATCCGGGAACTGCTCGGTGCCGGCCTGTCGGCCCGCTACCTGTTACCGGATTCGGTTCTCGACTATATTGGGAAACATTCGCTTTACCACTGACACAATGGACACACGCAAACTGCAGAAGATCGTCGTCGCCGCCCTCGAGGAGATCAAGGGCAAGGACATCGAAGTCATCAACACCACCCGCCTCACCGCCATGTTCGATCGCATCGTGATCTGCAGCGGTGACTCCAACCGGCAGACCCGATCGCTGGCACGCAACGTCCAGGAGAAGGTCCGCGAGGCCGGCGGGCAGGTGGTCAGCGTGGAAGGCGAGGAAACCGGCGAATGGGTGCTGGTGGACCTGGGCGACGTGGTCGTCCATGTCATGCAGCCGGCCATCCGCGCCCACTACAACCTCGAGGAATTGTGGTCGGCGACGCCCGCATCCCGCCGCAAGCTCGCGAGCGCCCAGGCGGGCGATTGACCCCCTCCCTGCGCCGCTCCGCCGGCGCCCGCCGCCAATGAAGCTGCTGCTCGTCGCGGTCGGCACGCGCATGCCGCGCTGGGTCGCCGACGGCTTCGACGAGTTCGCCCGGCGCATGCCCCGCGAGCTGCCGCTGGAGCTGGTCGAGGTCAAGGCCGAGCCCCGCACCACCGGCAAGACGGTGCCGGCCATGATGGCGGCCGAGGCCCAGCGCATCGAGGCGGCTCTGCCGCAAAGATGCCACCGGGTGATCCTCGACGAGCGCGGCCGCGACCTCACCACCCACGCTCTGGCCGAGCGGATGACCCGCTGGATGGACGGCGGCAACGACGTGGCGCTGCTGATCGGCGGACCGGACGGCCTCGACCCGACGCTGAAGGACAGCGCCGACGAATCCCTGCGCCTCTCCAGCCTGACCCTGCCCCACGCCCTGGTCCGCCCGCTGCTTGCCGAGGCGCTCTACCGGGCCTGGAGCGTGCTGCGCAACCACCCCTACCACCGGGAATGATCGGCCGGCCGCGCCAAGGGGCCGGATGGCGCTATAGTGGGGAGTATTGCAGGCCTGCCTGCCCACCACGCATCGCGACCATGATCCCTCCGCGCATCTATCTCGCATCGCGCAGCCCCCGCCGCCGCGAGTTGCTGCACCAGATCGGCGTCCACTTCGACCTGCTGACCTTCCGCAGCGGCGAGCGCGGCGAGGACGCCGATGTGGACGAGACGCCGCTGGGCGACGAGGATGCGGAGCGCTACGTGACCCGGGTAGCGCTGACCAAGGCCGAGAGCGGCGTACGCCGCCTGGGCTGGCGCCAGCTGAGCCGCCGGCCCGTGTTGTCGGCGGACACCACCCTCGAGGTGGACGGCCGCATCGTCGGCAAGCCGAAGGACGCCATCGATGCCAGCCAGATCCTCGCCGGCCTCGCCGGACGCAGCCACCGGGTGTTGACCGCCGTGGCGGTGAGTGACGGCGAGCACACCCGCTACCGGGTGAACATCAGCGAGGTGCACTTCCGCACCCTGGAAGAAGACGAGATCCGGCGCTACGTCGCATCCGGGGAACCCCTCGACAAGGCCGGTGCCTACGGCATTCAGGGACGTGCCGCGATGTTCGTGAAGGAGATCAAGGGCAGCTACAGTGGCATCATGGGGCTGCCGCTTTTCGAAACCGCAGAGCTGTTGAAGGAGTTCGACTACCCCCTCTGAATCCACCCCTGGCAACCGGGTCCGCCGGACCCCGATGAGCGATCGGCAAGTCGCGACAACGCGGCTTCCCCATCTCCCATTACCGCCTCAACCATGCCAGAAGAATTTCTCGTCAATTTCACCCCGCAGGAGACGCGGGTCGCGCTGATGCAGAACGGCGTCGTGCAGGAACTGCACGTGGAGCGTACCGCCAGCCGCGGCATCGTCGGCAACATCTACCTGGGGCGCGTGGTGCGCGTTCTGCCCGGCATGCAGTCGGCCTTCATCGACATCGGCCTCGAGCGCACCGCCTTCCTGCACGTGGCCGACATCTGGAGCGAGCGCAACAACGGCGACGCCCCGAAGCCGATCGAGCGCATTCTCTCCGAGGGGCAGAAGATCACGGTGCAGGTGCTCAAGGATCCCCTCGGCACCAAGGGCGCCCGCCTGTCCACCCAGATCAGCATCGCCGGCCGGCTGCTGGTTTACCTGCCCCAGGACAAGCACATCGGCATTTCCCAGCGGATCGAGGACGAGGCCGACCGCGAATCGCTGCGGGAGCGGCTGACCCGGCTGGTGCCGGACGAGGAGCCCGGCGGCTTCATCGTCCGGACCATGGCCGAGAGCGCCTCCGACGACGAGCTCGCCACCGACATCGCCTACCTGCGCAAGCTGTGGAGCGAGATCCGAGCGAAGGCCGCCGGCGCCAACCCGCCGTCCCTGCTCTACGAGGATCTCAACCTGGGCCAGCGGGTGCTGCGCGATCTGGTCAGCGCCGAGACGGCGCGCATCCTGCTCGATTCCCGCGAGAACTACCAGAAGCTCAAGGCCTTCGCCAACGAATACATGCCGCGGGTGCTACCGCTGCTCGACCACTACACCGGCGAGCGGCCGCTCTTCGACCTGCATGGGGTCGAGGAAGAGATCGAGAAGGCACTCGCCCGGCGGGTGGACCTGAAAAGCGGCGGCTACCTGATCATGGACCAGACCGAGGCCATGACCACCATCGACGTGAACACCGGCGGCTTCGTCGGCGCCCGCAACTTCGACGACACCATCTTCAAGACCAACCTGGAGGCCGCCCAGGCCATCGCCCGGCAGCTGCGCCTGCGCAATCTGGGCGGCATCATCATCATCGACTTCATCGACATGGAAAGCCAGGAGCACCGGGATTCCGTGCTCGAGGAGTTCAAGCGGGCGCTGTCGAAGGACCACACCAAGATGAGCGTCTCGGGCTTCACCCAGCTGGGGCTGGTGGAGATGACCCGCAAGCGCACCCGGGAGTCCCTCGCCCACCTGCTGTGCGAGGCCTGCCCCACCTGCGAGGGCCGCGGCGAGGTCAAGACCGCCCGCACCGTGTGCTACGAGATCCTGCGCGAGCTACTGCGCGAGGCCCGCCAGTTCAACGCCCGGGAATACCGCGTGCTGGCCGCGCCCGACGTGATCGACCTGTTCCTCGACGAGGAGTCCCAGGCGCTGGCGATGCTCTCCGACTTCATCGACCGGACCGTGTCGCTGCACCCCGAAGCCAGCTACACCCAGGAACAATACGACATCGTGCTGCTGTGACCGACGCCCGCACCCTCGCCGCCGGACGCGAGCCGAGGCCCGAGCGTTTCGGCTCGGCACCGGCGCGCTATTTCGCCGCCACCCGACCGGCCTTCCTGACGATCACGCTGGTGGGCTGCCTGGTCGGGCTGGCCGCGGCCTGGCGCGGCGGCGCCGGCTTTGACCCGCTGACGGCCCTGGTGACCATCGTCTTCGCGCTGGTGGCCCATGCCGGGGTCAACGTGGTCAATGACGCCTGCGATGCCGAGAACGGCGGCGACGCGATCAACACCGCCCGGTTGTTCCCGTTCACCGGCGGCAGCCGCTTCATCCAGAACGGCGTCATCGGCCAGCCCGAGATGGCCCGCTTCGGCGCGCTGCTGCTGCTGTCGGTGATCCCCGCCGGCCTGTGGCTGGCCTGGCAGAGCGGCCCCGGCCTGATCGCCATCGGCATGGCCGGGCTGGCGGTGGGCTGGGCCTACTCGGCGCCGCCCCTCAAGCTGATGTGCCGCGGACTCGGCGAGGGCGCGATCGCCCTCGGCTGGCTGCTGGTGGTAGTGGGCAGCGACTACGTCCAGCGCGGTCACTTCGCTACGCTGCCGGCGATTGCCGGGCTGTCGTTCGCGCTGCTGGTCGCCGCCCTGCTCTACATCAACGAGTTTCCGGACCGGGCCGCCGACGAGGCGGTCGGCAAGCGCACCCTGGTGGTGCGCCTGGGCGTCGAGACAGCCCGCTGGGGCTACCTGATCCTGGCCATCGTAGCCTACGCCTGGCTGGTCCTGCAGGTGGGCCGCGGCGCCCTGCCCCAGGCCTGCGCGGCAGCCGCGATGACCCTGGTGCTGTCCTTCCGCGCCGGCCGCGAGCTGCTGCACCACGCAGCCGAGCCCGCCGGCCTCGGGCCGGCCATCCGCCAGACCGTCCTCGCCGCCCACGCCCATGGCCTGATCCTGGCCGGCGCACTGGCCTTCGGCCGGGCCGGGATCTTCACCGGATGAGCGCCGACGAGGGCGCCATCCGCGCCGTGATCTTCGACATGGACGGGGTGCTGCTCGACTCGGAGCGCATCGCCTATGCGATCGGCCGCGACGTCTGCCACGACATGGGCATCCCGTGGCGCCACGAGGTGGCGATGCAGATGATCGGCCTCAACTCCCGCGAACACGAGCGCCTGCTCAAGGGCGCCTACGGCGAGGATTTTCCGGTGGCCGAGCACCACGAGGAGTTCGGCCGCCGCTACGAGGCGGCGATCCACGCCGGCGCGATCCCCCTCAAGCCGGGCGTGCTCGAGCTGCTCGACCTGCTCGACCGCCTCGATCTGCCCCGCGCCGTCGCCACCTCGACCCGCCGCAACCGCGCGCTGCCCAAGCTCGACGCGGTCGGCCTGCTCAAACGCATGGACGGCGTCGTCGGTGGTGACGAGGTCCCCCGCGGCAAGCCCGCACCGGACATCTTCCAGGCCGCAGCGACGCTGCTCGAGACCCGTACCACGGCCTGCCTCGTGATCGAGGACTCCAACGCCGGCGTGCGCGGCGCGCTGGCGGCCGGTGCCCGGGTCGTGATGGTGCCCGACCTGCTGCAGCCGGCAGACGACGTGCTGGCCGCCGGCGTGCGGGTCGAGCCCGATCTGGCCGCCGTCCGTCGCTGGCTGACGCCCACCGGCGACGGGGCTGGTCCGGCCCCCGGGCGCTGATTACACTGCCCGCTGACGCCCTCGCACCGGAGACGCTCCCTTGCAACTGATCGGCATGCTCGATTCGCCCTACGTCCGGCGCTGCCACGTGGTCGCGACCCGGCTGGGGATTCCGTTCGACCACCGGCCCCTGTCCGTCTTCCGGGACTACTCCGAGTTCCATGCCATCAACCCGCTGGTGCGCGCCCCGACCCTGGTGCTCGATGACGGGCGGCAACTGATGGACAGCGGGCTCATCATCCAGCATTTCGAGGCACTGCGACCCGGCCACGGGATCACCCCGGCCGACGGGGAAGCCCGCACCGAGTGCCTGCGCCTCACCGCCCTCGGCCTGGCGATGGCTGACAAGGCCGTCCAGCTCTACTACGAGATCAGCGTCCGGCCCGAGACCCTGCGCTGGGGCGAGTGGATCACCCGCCTGACCGGTCAGCTGCGGGACACCGCCGAGGCCCTCGAGGCCATCTGCCCGCCGGACGGCTGGCTGCAGGGCGAGGGCCTGCCGACCCTGGCGGACATCACCGCGGCCGTCGCCTGGCGCTTTGCCCACTACGTGCTCCCGAACATGCTCGAGCGCAGCGACTATCCGGCCCTGGACGCCCTCGGTGGCAGGGCCGAAGCCCTGCCCGAGTTCGTCGCCGCCCACTTCGACTGACCCTCACACCGATGCCGGCCGCCCACGCGGACCGGCGGGATACCCGAATGATTGGACGCATCAGCGGCCGCCTGGCCGAGAAGAACCCCCCGCAGATCCTGGTGGACGTACAGGGCTTGGGCTATGAGATCGACGTGCCGATGAGCACCTACTACGGCCTGCCTGCGACGGGCCAGGCGGTGACCCTGTTCACCCACTTCGCGGTGCGCGAGGACGGACACTTCCTGTACGGCTTCGCCACCGATGAGGAGCGGGCCACATTCCGCCAGCTGCTGAAGGTGTCGGGCATCGGCGCACGCACCGCCTTGGCAGTGCTCTCGGGACTGTCGGTGGGCGAACTCTCCCAGGCGGTGACGCTGCAGGAGTCCGGTCGGCTGGTGAAGATACCGGGCATCGGCAAGAAGACGGCCGAGCGGCTCCTGCTCGAATTGCGCGACCGTCTCGGCAAGGCCCTGCCCGGCCAGCCGGCGGGCGTGGCCCCATCTGCCAGCGGCGGAGACGCCAGCACGCCGCGCAGCGACATCCTCCACGCGCTGGTAGCCCTGGGCTACAGCGAGAAGGAAGCGCTGGCCGCGATGAAGGGGCTAGCCGACGACTGCAGCGTATCCGACGGCATCCGCCAGGCGCTGAAGAAGCTGTCCAAGGGCTGAGGGCACCCGCGGCGAACCTTCAGGTCAGCACGATGCGGGCTGGCATGTCCAGGCCCTGCTCGACGCAGTTGTCGCCCGGACCGGCCCGATCGATCACCAGGAAGTCGCTGACCGCCTCGAGCGCCAGCAGCGGGTGGTGCCAGGAGCCGGCCGCGTAGTTCACCCCCTGGTGCGGCTGGGCGAGAAAGACGCGGATCGACGCGGCGCGCACCCGCTCGCCCGGCGGCGCGACCGCGACCAGATAGGGCCGTGCCGACAGCGGCATGAAGGCCTGCGAGCCAAGCGGGTGATGTTCCATCATCGTCATCACGAAGGGCAGCGCCCGGGGCTGGCCGCGGAAGATGCTGACGATGGCGCGACCGTCTGCCCCCGGATCGAGCCGGGCGAGATCATGGAAGCGCTCCGTGTTGCCGCCATTGATGATCCGCCGCTCGGCCGCCGGGCCGGCCTCGATGACCTCGCCGAAGGGGGCGAAGGCGGCCGCACTCAGCGGCGCGACGGGCAGGTCGATCATGCCTGCACCCGGCCCCACAGGCGCAGCCGGGAGACGCCGCCGTCGGGGATGATGTTGAAGCGCACATGGGTCACGGGGCCCAGCTCGGCGATGCCCTCCGAGAAACGATGGATCGCGTCCATCTCCAGCTTCTGCTCGGCGAGGAGCGGCGGCCAGAACATCGCCTGGGTGATGAGGGACTGGTCGGTACCGCCGTCGACCCGCGCGGCCTGGAGGCTGCAGCGGTCCGGGTAGTTGCCGCGGAAGTGGGCGGTATCCACCTCGACACGATCGATGATGCCCGGCGCCCCCAGGGCGACGATGCACCAGTCGTTGCCGGGCTCTCGCCGGCGGCGGGTCTCCCAGCCGTCGCCCATGTTCACGCCACGCCCGGGCAGCAGGATGTTGCTCGGTGCGCCGTAATGGGCGTCGTTGCAGGCGACCACCCGGCCGCCGTTCTCCAGCGCGGCCAGATCGACGGCGACGGCAGGGTCGTCGAAACGGCCGAGCGGCTGGCCGTACACCCGCAGGCGGGCCACGCCGCCGTCGGGGTAGATGTGGATGCGCAGGTGGGTAAATGCGCCGCTGGCCATGGCCCTCAGCAGATGATGACTGTCGCCCTGCAGGCTGGTGGCCTCCAGCAGCGGCGTCCACGTCGCCCGTTCGAGCACGGCCGGGTCGTCGGAGGTGGCGTCGGCGCCCTCGATGGCGATGGCCGGGGCGTAGTTGCCGGTGAAGTGGCTGGTATCCACGTCGAAACCCGCGACGGTGCCCTTGCAGCCCAGCCTGATGATCGACCAGTCGTGGCCGGTGGTCCGCTTGCGTCGGGTCTCCCAGCCATCCATCCACTTGCCGTGGTCATCGTACTTGCCGGGGATGAAGACCGCCGGAGCAGGGTCGAGCATGCGCGAGAGCGGAGCGAAGAACTCGTCGCTGGCGAAGACGGCCTGCGCCCCGAGGCGCGGATCGGCGAGGTTGATCGCACGCTGCGCCCAGTCGGGCAACACGGCGGGCGGCGCAACGAGGGGGGCGCCGGGCAGGGAGGCGGACATGGCGGCATCCAGCGACGGGGAGTCGCCAGTGTCGATCCGCCGGCGGGACTTGTCCAGCGCGGCCGGCGGAACGCCGCCCGGGCGCCCCGCCGCCGATTCACTCGACCGCGATGGTCCCCATCATGCCGCCGGCGGCATGGTCGAGGATGTGGCAGTGGAACATCCATTCGCCGAGGTTGTCCGCGACGAAGGCCAGATCCACCGACTGGCGCGGCGCCATCAGCACCGTGTCGCGCCAGTACTGGTCTGTCTGGGGCCGGCCATCGATGCCGACGACCCGGAAGAAGTGGCCGTGCAGGTGCATCGGGTGGGCGAAGTCGGTCTCGTTGATCAGCCGCAGCACGACATGGTCGCCCTTGCGCAGGTAGAGCAGGGGCTCGTGCATCAGGGCGTGCTCGTGCTGGGCCGTGAAGTTCATGGTCCAGGCGAGCTTTTCCTTCTCCATGATCTCCTGGATGTTGGTCGGCTTGCCGTCGATCATGCCGATCACCGGCGCACCGCGCATGCCGCCCTGGAAGACGATGTAGTGATCGATGGCCTTGGCGACATCCGGCTCCGGCAGTACGTTGGGCTGGACCTGCATCGGGGCGCCGAGGGGCTTCTCGCGGATCGGATCGAAATCGAGGTAGCTGACGCGGGCGAGCTGGCCTCGGCTGCGGCGGTCCACATCCTCGACCTTGTGCTCGGTACCGGGCTTGGCCATGAAGTCCACCACCACATCGACGCGCATGCCAGGCCCGAGATCCACCGTCTCGAGGGGGCGCGGCGTGACGGCCTGACCGTCGAAGGCGACCGCATGCATGGTGTGGCCCGGCATCTGGAGGCGGAAGATGCGTGCCGAGGCGGCGTTGATCAGCCGCAGGCGGATCCGCTCACCGGAGCGCACCGCCAGCACGTTGTCATTGCCCGCCTGCTTGCCGTTGAGCAGCACCATGTTGCCCAGGCGGCCGTCGTTGGCGATATCCAGAACACGCCCGAAGTCCTCGACCTGACGACCGTTGTCGCCCAGGCGCACATCGGACAGCACCCAGACCACCTCGCGGTCCACCTCGATCGGCTTCTCTTCCTCGACGATCAGCGCACCGTACATGCCCCGCGGCACCTGCTCGAAGCTCATCTGGTGCGGGTGATACCAGAAGGTGCCGGAATCGCGGGTCTCGAACTGGTAATGGAAGACCTCGCCGGGCTTGATCGGGTACTGGGTCACGAAGGGCACCCCGTCCATCGCATTGGGTACACGCAGGCCGTGCCAGTGCACGGCGGTGTCAATGCCGACCAGTTCATTGCTGACCGCGATGTGGACCTGGTCGCCCTTGGCAAAGCGCAGTTCCGGCCCCGGCACGCGCCCGTTGAAACCCCAGAAGTCGGTCTTCGGTCCGCCCTCGGTCAGGACCTGCTCCAGATGGCCCGCGTGCAACGGAAACTCCCGCACCGGCGATGCCGCCCGGGCCAGGCCGGCAGGCAGGGCCGCGATGCCGGCCGCCGCCGCGCTTCCCTTGAGGAAATCGCGCCTGTTCAGTGTCATGTTCTCTCCCCCGTGTTCCCCTCACCGCCGGCTCGTGACCGCGCGGCGCCCTCGTTCAGTTGGTGTGCGCCTCATACATGCGGGTGATGCGCTGGGTGGACTCGAGGATCGACTCGGTCGCCTCGGCCACGATCAGGCGATACGAGGTGGCACCCTCGGCCGCGATGGCGGTCTGCAGCCACTCCCACTGAAGGGCCATCTCGTCGAGTTCGCGCCTGACTTCGGCGCTGTTTTCCCGCTGCGAGCGCAACTGCTCCAGGCCGCCAGAGAACTCGTTGACCGCGGTGTCGAGCTCTTCGCGCACGGTCGCCGACTCGATGCCCCAACTCATCAGCATGAAGGCCTTGGCAATCTTCTGGCACAGGGCACTCTGGCGCGTGGCCAGGCTGACCAAGCGGTTCGAGGGCGTGTCGGCATGATCCTGCAACTGCTGGACCACCCGCTTGGCCGCGAGTTCGACCGCATCGGTCTCGCGCGCGAGATTCAGCGCGTTGTCCCGCGAGATCGGCGCCATCGCGCCGCGCTTGAGCGGCTGCCAGGCGAGCGCCAGATCGGACAGACCGCGCTTGATGGTGTCGTTCGCGGCGGTCTCGTCAAGGGCCTTGAGGTTGGCGTCAAAGCTGGCCAGCGCATTGGTGAGCTGGTTCATCGCGGCCGTCGGCAACACGTTCAGCCCGATCTGGCTGTAGGCCTTGACGACCCGCTGGGCCAGCATCCGCTGCTGGCCCGCACGCCCCACCGGCCCCGGGTCGGCCGCGATGGCCAGCGTCGCAAACGCACCGATCAGGCAGCCCAGCAGTGGCCGCCAGCGAGCCCCACGCATCAATCCCCTCATCCCCGTTCCTCACATCCTGATGCCACGCCGGGCCGCGCCCGCGCGGTCACCGTTGTCAGAAAACCGGCACACCCATCGACTGGAGTGCGCGGTTGAGCTGTTTGGTCGCCTGCTCCATCGAGGCGATCGCTTCCGTGTACTTGCCGGATTCGGCAAGGCCTTCGGCCTCGCGCTTGAGACGCTGACCCTCGCCGACGAAGCGGTCAACCAACTGGCGGCGCCCCCCTTCGGCGCGGCCCTCGCCCACCATCATGTCCACCATGATCTGATTGCTGCCGAAGCGCTTCTGCTCATACGCGTACTCGTCGGCCGGCGTGTCGAACTTCAGCGACAGCACGACCTCCTGGCCGGCCCGCAGGCGCGACAGCTCTTCGACCGCAATCTTGTAGGCATCGGCCATGTGCTTGTTGGCCTCGCCCAGACGGCCGGCCTCTGAGAGCTTGTTGGCCTCGGCGGCCAGCCCGTCGACGCGCATCAGAACCTGGGTCGCCTCGTCGGCCAGCTTGTCGTCGCGACGCAGGTCGTCGAGGGCGGCCCGGTAGGTGCGGACCTGCTCGGTCATGTCGGCCAGCTGCTTGCGCTGTGCGCTGTCGGACAGCCCACCCTCCGACTTCAGCCGGCGGGAGGCCGAAGAGGCCGACTTGAGGGCCTGGTCCAGCGCCGCCGCCGCCTCGTCGAGGCGACCGTCGGCCAGGGCGCCCCGGGCCTCGTCGAGCAGCGCCTTGCCCTGCTCGACGAGTTTCGGGGTCTCGGCGTCACGCCCATAGGCCGAACTCTTGGCCGCCGGCGAGTTGACGAGCATTTCGACCAGGCGCAGCTTCTGCTCGATCAGCCGGCGCCGCTGCTCGTCGCTGGGCGCCCCCTGGGCGAGTGCCCCGCCGGCCACGCAGGCCGCCACCAGCCATGTGGTGAGCTTTCGGATCATCTGACCATCTCGCGTTTCTGGTTGTCGAGAACCATCGGGCATCTTACACGCCCAGCCGGACAGAAAAAGCCCGCAGACTTGATCGAAGTCAACGCCGGCGCCATCAGGGCGAGCCGCACAGGCAGTGGGCATAGGCGTTGCCCGGATCGTTCCAGCGGGCCAGTTGCCCGACCCCTTCCAGGGCCTGGCCCAGCCAGCCCTGCAGCGGTGTCCCGGCGACCCCGTCGGGCGCCACCCCGCTGGCGCGGATCAGGCGCGCGAGTATGCGGTCGCGGGCATTGAGGCCCGGCTCGATCCACGTCACCTGGTAGTCGGTGAGGGACGCCCGCGCGGCGGCCGCCTCGATCCCCTCGCGCAGGCCGCCGAGGTGATCCACGAGGCCGTGTTCGAGCGCCTGCGCGCCGGTCCAGACCTGGCCCTGGGCGACCCGTTCCACCGCGGTCACGTCCAGGCTCCGGGCGCCTGCCACCAACCCGACGAAGCGCCGGTAGCCGTGCTCGATCGTGCTTTGCAGCGCCGAGGACAGTTCCGGCGACAGCGGGCGCCGCGGGTCGAGCCCGCCGGCCAGCGGCGAGGTGCCGACCCCATCCACTGCCAGCCCGGCCTCGCGCATCGGGCCCGAGACATCCGGGAACATGCCGAAGATGCCGATCGAACCGGTCACCGTCGACGGGCTCGCCCAGACCTCGTCCGCACCCATCGAGACCCAGTAGCCACCGGAAGCCGCGACCGAACTCATGGACGCGATGACAGGCTTGCCCGCCTGGCGGACCAGATCCACTTCGCGGCGAATGCGCTCCGACGCGAAAACGCTGCCGCCGGGGCTATCCACCCGCAGCACCAGCGCCTTGACGCTGTCGTCCTCCCGCGCCTGCCTGAGCAGCTTGGCGACGGTCTCACCCCCCGCCAGCCCCGGCGGTTGCTCCCCGTCGACGATGGCGCCCTGGACCGCCACCACCGCGATCTTGTCGCTGGCCAGCTCGAGCGCGCCGTGGCGGTCGGCCAGGTACACGCCCAGGGCTGTCTGACGCGGGCGCGGCTCGTCGTCGAGACGCCCGAAGCGCTCGATCAGCAGCGCCTGCCACTGATCGGCCGTCAGCAGGCCGTCGACCAGTCCCGCGTCCTTCGCCAGTCGCGCCGCATCGCCGGCCACCGCGGCGAGGCGGGCGGGATAGCCCTCGACCAGCGCATCGAGCTCGCCCGTCGAGATCGGCCGTCGCGCCGCCACCGTGTCACGCCACTCGGACCACAGGGCGCCGAGCAGGCGCCGGGATGCCTCCCGGTCCTGGGGCGACATGTCCTCGCGGGTGTAGGGCTCGACGGCGGACTTGTAGCTGCCGACCCGGAACACGTTGATGCGCACGCCGAGCTTGTCGAAGAGCCCCTTGAAATAGGTCGGGTAGTTGGCGAAGCCATGGGCCAGGACGAAGCCGTCGGGGGCCATGTAGAGCTCGTCGGCCTGGCTCGCGAGCAGGTACTGCCCCTGGGTGAAGCGACTGCCCCAGGCCAGCACCGGCTTACCGCTGGCGCGAAAACGAGCGATGGCTTCGGCCACCTCCTGCAGCTTGGCGAGGCCGGCGCCGTCGAGGGCATCGGTCTCGATCACCAGACCGCGAATGCGCGCATCGTCTGCAGCGGCGTCCACCGCCTCGAGCACGTCGCGCAGGGTCGTCTGGCGCGGCGACGCGCCCTGCTTCAGCAGATTGATCGGGTCGGCGACCGTGCCCTGCTCGACCAGGCGCCCGGCCGGTCGCAGCAGCAGCGCGGAGCCGTCATGGACCGGCGCCCGGTGTTCGGCGAACAGCAGCGCCAGAACCAGGACGAGGAGGGCCAGGAAAACCAGATTGGCGACGACCCGCCGCAGTCCGTTGATGGCGCTCCATACACCCGACAGCATCCGCAGGATCCACCCGCGCTTCTCGTTGCCCATCGTCTTCCCCGCTTGCCTGAAACCCGATTATGCCCGCGTGACGCGATTTGGCGCGCCGCCGGCCATGCGCTACGCTGCGACAGGGCATCCCCGCCTCCTTCCACCAGCATGCAAAAAGGCCTGTCGACCCTCCTTGCCGCTCTCGTCACCGCCTGCGCCTCACCGGTGGAAGTGCCGCCGGGCGACCTGCGGGTGATCGTGCGCTTCGGTTCGAGCACCGACCCGGCCGATCCGGCCCTGCTGGCACGGATGTCGCAGGCGGTAGGCAGCCCGGTCCAGCTGTCGTCCCAGATCTCCGACCGGGAATCGGCCTACTGGATCCGCTGCACGGTCAGCGATCCGTATTGCGATGATCGCATGCTGCGCCTTTTCCATGCGGGTGACATAATCGGCATCGATCCCGATCGCTTCAGATATCCCACGGAACCCACCCGATGAAATCGCTCCTCGTCGCCGGCCTCGGCGCCCTGACCCTGGGTCTGCCGCTGACCAGTCATGCGGAGGGCCGCGTCATCGTCAAGCTGCGCGGCGACGCGATGACCCTGCGGCAGGCCCAGGGGATCGACCCGGCCCGCTCGCTGGCGGGCCGCCACGGCCTTACCGCGGCGCTGCGGGCCCGGCCGGCCCCCGACATGCTGAGCTTCCGCGCCGGCGACCTGAGCACCGCCGAGATGCTTGAGCGTCTGCGCGCGGATGCCGAGGTCGAGTATGCGGTCGAGGATCATCTGCGCGACGCCCGTGCGCTGCCCAACGACCCCCTTTACGCCGGCCAGTGGTATCTGGCCGCGGGGCAGCCGGCGGCGATCAACGCCGAGCAGGCCTGGAACACGACCACCGGCGCGCCCGACGTGGTGGTCGCCGTGCTCGACACCGGGGTGCGCCCGGAACACCCCGACCTGGCAGCACGCCTGTTGCCCGGCTACGACTTCATCAGCGATGCCGCGCTGGCGGGCGACGGTGACGGCCGCGACGACGATCCGAGCGACAACGGCGACTTCATCGATGCCAGCGTCCAGGCCGACCCGGACCTCCAGGCCATCTGCGGCAGCAACCTGCCGCAGCAGCCCAGCTCCTGGCACGGCACCCGCGTGTCCGGCGTCATCGCCGCTGCCGGCAACAACTCCCGTGGCATCGCCGGCACGGCCTGGAATGTGCGCATCCTCCCGATGCGGGTGCTGGGCAAGTGCGGAGGATTCGACTCGGACATCATCGCGGCCATGCGCTGGGCGGCCGGTCTGGCCGTGCCCGGCGTGCCGACCAACCCGAATCCGGCCCGCGTCATCAACCTCAGCCTGGGGGGGAGCGGCAGCTGCACCTCGGCCTACGAGAGCACGCTGCGCGACCTCACCGCGGCAGGCGCGCTGGTGGTCGCCTCGGCCGGCAACGAGACCGGGCCGGTGGAGTCACCGGCGAACTGCAGCGCCGTCCTCGCCGTCGGCGGTGTGCGGCACCTCGGAACCAAGGTCGGCTACAGCAGCCTGGGGCCCGAGGTGGACGTCAGCGCCCCCGCCGGCAACTGCGTCAACCTGACCCTGCCGTGCGTGTTCCCGATCAACACCACGAGCAACGCCGGCCAGGATGCGCCCGGGGCCAGCATCTACACCGACGGCAGCTCGCCCAACATCGGCACCAGCTTCAGCGCCCCCCAGGTCGCCGGCGTGGCGGCGCTGATGCTGGCCGTCAACCCGGCCCAGACGCCGGCCGACGTGATCTCCCGCATCCGCAGCACCACCCGCCCGTTCCCGAGCGATCCCTCGATCCCGACCTGCCCGGTCACGTCCACCGAGACCAACAGCCTGGGCCAGTGCAACTGCACGACGACCACCTGCGGCACGGGCCTGCTCGACGCCGCCTCCGCGGTACACGCGGCGGCGAGCCCCCTTGCCAGCGTCGCCCCGGTGGTCGGCGCCGTGGCCGGCACCACGGTCACGCTCGACGGCAGCGGCAGCACGGCCCTCGGCAGCCGTCAGCTGGTGGCATTTGCCTGGTCCCTGATCAGCGCCCCTGCCGGCGCCAGCCTGACTGCCCCCGATGCCGCCGTCACCGGTCTCCAGGTACCCGAGGCCGGCACCTACCTGTTCACCCTGACGGTCACCGACGACCAGGGCGGGACCGGCCAGACCACCGCATCCGTCGTCGTCAGTGCACCATCGCCGGATCCGACCCCGGACCCGACGCCGGACCCGACCCCGGATCCCGACCCGCAACCGGATGCGAGCGGCGGTGGCGGGGGCGGAGGCGGGGGCGGCAGCACCGACCTGCTTCTTCTCGGCCTGCTGGCAAGCGGCGTACTGCTGGGCCGACGCAGGCCACGAAACGCACCGTCACACTCCCGGCGCTAAAGCCCAGCGGCATGCCGCCGTAACGATGCTAGGGCGTGGCTCCGTCAACCCCACTGTGCAGGTGCCACAGACCCGGGAGCCGAACAGAGGAGGCAGCATGGCGGACGAGGCAGTCGAGCGCAGGGGATCGCAACGGATCGTGACCAATCTGGTCGGGCGGTCCCGCTTCTGGCTGTCGTGGTATGGCGGCAGGGTGCTGCTCGAAGACCTCTCCATCGAAGGCTTCTCGATGGCCATCTCGACGCCGCCGGCAAGCGAGCGCCCGTTTGAGTTCCTGATCGAGCGCGAAGACACCATCGGCGGCGTGAGCGGTCAGGCCCAGATCGTCAACTTCGCCCAGGGCGTCAAGGGCGGTCTGGCCGGCTGCCGCTTCATCGATCTGTCGGAAGACGCCCACCGGCAACTCGCCGACTGGCTCGCCGGCCACGTCTTCGATGTGGCGGCGGTTCGCGTCAGCGCCGACGACGCCGAGGAGATCGTGCTGGGTCCGTCGATCGTGTGAGGCGCGGCCGGGAGGCGGCCGCCGTTCACCCCTTGATGACCATCACCGAGCAGCGCGCATGATCGACGACCTTGCTCGCGCATGAACCGAGCAGGGTGCGTTCCAGGCCTTTGGCATGAGACGGGATCACGATCAGGTCCGCGGAGAGCCGATCGGCCTGCTGAACGATCTTCTCGGCCGGATTGCCCTGCATCACGTGGCTAAGGACGGTCACATCGTCGGGCAGGTTGTCAGTGACGAACGCTTTCAGCGACCGGGCCACCTCATCCGCCGCCTTCTTCAACGTCGCATCCGGGAAATAGGACGCCACGATGGGCATCCCGAACCCCGGGATCACCGTCAGCACATGAACCTCTGCCCCGTGGCGACGCGCCTCCTCGATGGTGAAGGCCACCGCCTTCTCGGCGAGCTGGGTTTCCTGCAGGTCGATGGGCAACAGGATGGTGTCGATCATCGGGCTTCCCCCTCACTGGGCCGCGGCGGTAGATGACGGCTCGTCCCGCCGCCGGCGAATTTGCAGCATGGCGACCAGCGACAGCAGCAGCATCGCCGGCACGAACATCCATTGCTTGGGCGGGCGTTCGGCCTCGACAAGAATATCCTTGATCTCCCAGTCGAAGTCGATGCCGGCCTCCTGGGCCGGGCTGCCGAAGCCGACATTGTCGGCGAGGACCTTGCCGTCCTCCTCGCGCAGTTCGAGGCCGGCCTCCATCAGCCGCGCCGCACCGTCGCCCGCCGACCCGAGCGGCAATTGCACGGCCTTCTCGACCTGATCGCCGTCGATCGTCTCCCCCGCCACGGTCATCACCAGTTTGCCGCCCTCAGGCACCTTGCCTGCCAGCTCGACGAGTTGCGTGGCAGGCAGCAAGTGGGTCGGCTCATAGACCATGTCCCACCAATAGCCCGGCCGGAAGAAGGTGAAGGTAACCAGCAGCAGCGCGGCGGACTCCCACATCCGGCTGCGGGTCAGCCAGTAGCCCTGGGTCGCCGCCGCGAACAGAAGCATGCCGACCAGCGCCCCCACGATGACGACGATCAGCTCGAACCAGTGGTCGATGCCGATCAGCAGCAACTGGGTGTTGTAGATGAACATGAACGGCAGGATCGCGGTCCGGATGTCGTACATGAAGCCCTGGATGCCGGTCTTGATCGGGTCGGCCTTGGCGATCGCCGCGGCCGCGAACGCGGCCAGGCCGACCGGTGGCGTATCGTCGGCGAGGATGCCGAAGTAGAAGACGAACATGTGCACCGCCACCAGCGGGACGATCATTCCCTCGTTGGCGGCGAGGGCAACCACCACCGGCGCCATCAGGCTGGATACGACGATGTAGTTGGCCGTGGTGGGCAGCCCCATACCGAGGATGATGCAGATCATCGCGGTGAAGATCAGCGCCAGCAGCAGGTTGCCGCCCGAGATCAGCTCGACGAACTCGATCATCACCTGCCCGATGCCGGTCAGCGTGATCGTGCCAACCACGATGCCGGCAGCGGCAGTGGCGACGCCGATACCGATCATGTTGCGGGCACCGACGACGAGCCCGTCAATGCACTCGGCGACCCCCTGGGATAGCGTGCCGCCGGTCTCGCGGCCGCGGAAGCGGGCCAGCAACGGCCGCTGGGTCAGGACGATGAAGATCATCAGCAGCGTCGCCCAGAAGGCCGCCAGCCCCGGCGAGAAGCGCTCCACGATCAGGCACCACATCAGCACCACGATCGGCAGCAGGAAGTACAGGCCCACCTTCACCGTCGGCCCGACCTCCGGCAGTTCGAGCACCGGGTCGTCGGGGTCGTCCATCTCCAGTTCCGGATGGCGGGCCGCAAACTTCAGCAAGCCGACGTAGGCCGCCAGGATCAGCAGGCCGACCAGGTAGATGGCCGCGCCGCCGGCCACGTCCTTGATCCAGCCGATGCCGTAATAGACGGCGAAGCCGATCACGCAGGTGCCCGCCACGATGCCGGCGAAGCTCGCGAGCTTCTGCGCCAGCGTGCTCGAGCCACGCCGGGGCAGGCCCTGCATGTTGGCCTTGAGGGCCTCGAGGTGAACGATATAGACCAGCGCGATGTAGGAGATCACGGCCGGCAGGATCGCGTGCTTGATGACCTCGATGTAGCTGATGCCGACGTACTCGATCATCAGGAAGGCGGCCGCGCCCATCACCGGTGGCGTCAGCTGCCCGTTGGTCGAGCCGGCGACCTCCACCGCGCCGGCCTTGGTGCCGGGAAATCCGACCCGCTTCATGAGCGGGATCGTGAAGGTGCCGGTGGTCGCCACGTTGGCGATCGACGACCCGGAGATCAGGCCGGTGGCCGCAGAAGCGACCACGGCCGCCTTGGCAGGACCACCCCGCATGTGCCCGAGCAGCGCGAAGGCCATCTTGATGAAGTAGTTGCCGGCGCCGGCCTTCTCGAGCATCGCGCCGAACAGGACGAACAGGAAGACGAAGCTGCTCGAGACGCCGAGGGCAACACCGAATACCCCTTCGGTGGTGAGCCACTGGTGCGACATCACCTTGGACAGGCTCTGGCCCTTGTGGGCGATGACCTCGGGCATGTAGGGCCCGAAGAAGGTGTAGATCAGGAACACCGTGGCGACGATCATCAGCGGCGGCCCCAGCGCCCGACGGGTCGCCTCGAGAAGGAGGACCATGCCGCAGATGCCAACCGCCAGATCCATATCGGTGGGCGCGCCGGAGCGGCCCGAGAGATCCTCGTAGAAGATGAAGATGTAGGCCGCGCTGCCCGCGGCCAGCAGGGCCATGATCCAGTCCGTGACCGGAATGCGGTCCCGCGGCGACGAGGCCAGCGCCGGGTAGGCCGTGTATGCCAGGAAGATCGCGAAGGCCAGATGAAGGCTGCGGACCTCGGTGTCGTTGAAGACGCCGAAACCGAACGTGAAGGGGAGCGGGGAGGCCACCCAGAGCTGGAACAGGGACCATACCAGCGCCACGCCGAAGAGCAGCTTGCCGGGCAGACCCGCCGGATTGCGCGCGCCGCTGTCCGACTGCGCGATCATGTCCTGAAGTTCCTTGTCCAGGGTCACATCGCGCCCCTGCGCTGTATCCGTCATGACTGACCTCTCTGTCGGCGGCGCGTGCCCCCCGGTAGACGCCCGATGGGACCGTGCCTCGAACCGAATGGCCCGGGCCTCCTGCGGGAAGGCCCGAGAGACAGTAGGCCCCCGTCCACCGTGCGGGTGGGTGGGCCCGGGCGCCCGCGACGACAGGCGCCCAATTGCCGGGGCGGCGATCGCCGCCCCGACCGGCCGCTTACATCAGGCCGGCTTCCTTGTAGTACTTGGCAGCGCCGTCATGCAGCGGGGCGGACAGGCCGTCCTTGATCATCTGCGCCTTCTCCAGATTCTCGAAGGCCGGATGCAGGCGGCGGAAGTCATCGAAGTTCTCGAACACCGCCTTGACCACGGCGTAGACCGTTTCGGTCGACGAGTTGGTGGACGAGACGAAAGTGGCGCCGACACCGAAGGTCCTGGTGTCATCCGGGTTGCCCTGGTACATGCCGCCCGGAATGACCGCCTTGCGATAGTAGGCGTTGTCGGCGACGAGCTTGTCGATGGCCGGGCCCTCGACATTCACCAGCACCGTGTCGCAGGTGGTGGTGGCTTCCTTGATCGAGCCGGCCGGGTGACCGACCGTATAGACCATGGCGTCGATCTTGTTGTCGCACAGGGCCTTGGACTGCTCGGCAGCCTTCAGCTCGGAGGCCAGCGCGAAGTCATCCATGCTCCAGCCCATGGCCTGCATGACGACCTCCATGGTGCCCCGCTGGCCCGACCCCGGGTTGCCGATATTGACGCGCTTGCCCTTCAGATCGGCGAAGTTCTTGATGCCGGAGTCCGCGCGGGCCACCACGGTGAATGGCTCGGCGTGCACCGAGAAGACCGCGCGCAGGTCCTTGTTCGGTCCCTGGTCCTCGAACTTGCTGGTGCCATGGTAGGCGTGGTACTGCCAGTCGGACTGAGCCACGCCCATGTCGAGTTCACCGGCGCGGATGGTGTTGAGGTTGTAGACCGAGCCCCCAGTGGACTCGACCGAACAGCGGATGCCGTGGTCCTTGCGGCCCTTGTTCACCAGCCGGCAAATGGCACCGCCCGTGGGGTAGTAGACGCCCGTGACGCCACCCGTGCCAATGGTGATGAAGGTATCGGCGGCCAGCGCGGCCGTCGTGCCCGCCATCATGGTGGCGGCCAGTACGGCCGCAGCGGTGAATTTTTTGCTCAGCATTGAAACCCTCCTCGGTTAACTTGGCAAAAACACGAAACGTAGCGCCGATCGCACCGGGAATCCGGCCCGGCAACGTCGGATGACGCGAGGTCCGTCCTGAAAGGATATACCCCACGCCGCCCCCGAGTCTCCCCGGGGAATGGGTTTTCTCGCTGCCGCGCCGCACCACGGGATGGCGCCATTACGCCGCCTCCGGCATGAAGGGGGCATCGGGAACAAGGGGCTGGCGGCCACCGATGCGGTCCGCGATCAGGCGACCGCAACCCGCCGCCAGCGTGAATCCCAGTGCTCCCTGGCCGACGTTCAGCCACAGGCCCCGAATCCGCGTGGCGCCGACGACGGGCCTTCCGCTGGGCGTCGCGGGCCGCAGTCCGGCCCATTCCTCGAGGTCGCGATAGTCGACGGCGTCACCAAAGTTTTCCCGCGTCTCGCGCACGAGGGTATCGATCCGGGCGGCCCGGACCGACGCGTCGAAGCCCACGATGTCCGCCATCCCGGCCACCCGCAGGCGCTCGCCGATACGGGCGTAGACGATCTTGCGCTGGTAGTCGGTAATGCTCGCCTCCGGCACGCCGCCCGCCGCAAGCACCGGCGGACTGATGCTGTAGCCCTTGAGGGGATAGATCGGGACATGCACGCCGAGGGGACGGAGGAGCCGGGTCGTGTCGGTCCCGCTGGCCACGACGCAGGCCGCCGGCTCGAGTCGGCGCTGCGAGGTCACCAGGGCCGTCAGCGCGCCCTGCCGCGTCTCGATCCGCTCGACCGTCTCGCCCACCAGGAAGCGCACGGGCCGCTCGCGCGCCGACAGGACACGGGCCAACTCGCGGCACAGGCTCAGGCAGTCGCCCACCTCTTCGTCCGGCGTATGGATGCCGCCGGCCAGATGGGGCGCCATGCGCGCAAGCGCCGGCTCGACCTGGAGACAGGCCCGTACATCGAGCGCCTGCTGGGCGGCCGCGAGTGTGGGCTGGGCGTCCAAGCGACGCCGCGCCGCCTCGAAGCTGCCACGATCCCGGTGGACCACCAGCTTGCCGTTGCGTCGCCAGCAGAAATCGAGACCCGCCTGCGCGACGAGCTCACCGACCAGTTGCCGACTGTAAAGGGAGAGCGGCAGCAGGGCCGCCACTGAATCGCTCTGGTCGCGGCGGTTGCACACCTGCAGGAAGCCCACCAGCCAGCGCCACTGGTCCGGATCGAAGCGGGGGCGAAAGCGCACAGGCGCGTCCGGCTGGAGCATCCACCCGGGGATTTTGGCGAGCACCTCGGGGTCGGCGAGGGGGGCGATGTAGCGGTACGAGAGTTGCCCGCCATTGGCCTGGCTGGTGCCCATCCCGACACCGGGCCGCGCCTCGATCACCGTCACGTCGTGACCATCTTCGGCGAGGTACCAGGCCGAGGCGAGCCCGACGATGCCGCCCCCGATCACACAGATGTCCATAGCTGAATGCTCTTTCCCGAAGGACGCCAGTTTGCCGTCACAGCCCACAGATTAAGCCTTGCAGAGGGATAGCGTGTTGCCGATCATTCGGTAACTCATACCTTCAGGACATAGGCAATGCGACTCAGACAGCTGGAGGTCTTTCGTGCCGTGATGCTGAGCGGCTCGGTCAGCGCCGCCGCCCGATTGCTGCACGTCTCCCAGCCGGTGGTCTCGCGGGTGATCCGCCACGCCGAGCTGTCCCTCGGCTTTCCGCTCTTTGAACGGACGCGCGGCCGCCTCGCCCCGACGCCGGAGGCAGAGACCCTGTATCGCCAGGTGCGCCGCAGCTGGCGGGAGATCGAACGGGTGGACGCCCTGGCCGAGAACCTGCGACGGGGCGGCGCCGGCTTCCTGCGCGTCGCTGCGACACCATCCCTGGCGGCGGCCCTGCTGCCCGACGCCCTGGCGCACCTGCACCGGGAACACCCGGCCATGCAGTGCGATCTGTGGGCGATCCACACACCGGAGATCGAGGACCGCCTCGGCGCGCTGGAGATCGACGTGGGTGTCGCCCTCGAGCCACCGGCGCGGGTCGAGATCACGGTGGCCGAGCTGGCCGCCAGTGAGATTTTCCTCGCCACGCCCATCGACTGGCGCCATGCCGGACACCCCGACCGCCACCGTCTGGCGGCACGCCCGGGCATCACGCTGGCCGAGAGCACCCCCTTGGGCGACGCGCTGTCGAGCGTCCTCGAGGAGGCCAACTGGCAAGGCGTCTCCCGCCTGCGCGTGCAGACCTACCTGATGGCCGGCTCACTGGTCGAGCGCGGCATCGGCTATGCCTTCGTGGATGGGTTCACGGCCAGCAGTCTGGATCCCGCGCGGGTGGCCCTCTACCGCATCGAACCGCCCGTGCCGGTGCAGCTGAGGCTGATGCGCGCCAGCGGCGTGGCGCCGTCGCTGGGCCTGTCGCGGCTTGACCAGGCGGTGCGGGACGTCGCTGCAGCGCGACTGGCCGAATTGCCCGGGCGGCTGCAGCCCCGGCCGCTGAGGCTGGGGCCGGTGCCCTGAGATCTGCCGGAGGGCCCTCCGGCCTGTGCCCGAATGCGGCCTAGCGGTCAGGCCGCCGTCGGCGGGCGATCAGGGCGCAGGCGGCGAGTCCGATCACACAGGCCGCCCCGACATTCCAGAGGGCGAGCAACGCCGTCAGGGCCACCACCCCCCGATCCGCCCTGTCGGCGCCAACATGTCTCACGACGAGGGCCAGGCGGGCGCCCGCGATGAACAGCACAACCCCGAGGATCGCCGCAGGAAAGAGCCCGAACAGGGCCGACACCGAGCCACTGAAGCCCAGCGCCAGCACAATCACGATGCAGCCGAGGATCACCAGCGCGCCGCCGGTGCGCGCGCCGAAGGCCACATGGCCGGCCATGCCGCCCGCCCCATGGCACATCGGCATCCCTCCGGCCACCGCCGCCAGCAGGTTCATCAGCCCGGTCGATACGGCCAGCCCCTTCGCGGTGACCGGCCGATCCGGGAACAGGCGGTTGTTCTCGTCGCGAATGGCGATCACCGCATTGCCCAGCGTCAATGGCAGCTGGGGCAGGGCCAGAAAGAGGGTGCCGACGACGAGGGCGTGCCAGTCCAGGCCCGCCAGGCCGAAGTCCGGCCAGCGGGGCGAGAACTGCGTCGCCGTGAGCGCCTCGAGGGCGGCCGGGTCGAGCGCGGCGCCGCAGGCCCCTCCGAAGGCGAGCAGGACCGCCATGGCCGGGACACGTCGATTGTTTCTCAGGGCCAGGGTGCCTGCCAGGGCGCTGGCGGCGAGCAGGGCGTGGGACCCCATCATGGCGAGGCCCTCCCCCATGAAGGCAATGCCAAGGCCGAGCACGATGCCGGTGGTCACCGGGCGGGGCACCCGCTCGGCCAGCCGGCTGGCCAGACCGGACAGGCCGAGCGCCAGCCACATAACCCCCGTCGCGAGGCAGGCGGCCACGACCGCCTCCGCTGTCACGACCACCCCCGACGCGGCCTGGGTGATCGCGATGGCGGCGGTGGCCTTCATCGGCTGGACCGGGATCGGCGTGCGGTAGCGGACGCCACAGACCAGCATCGCGATGCCCAGCGGCAGCAGGATGCCCAGCGGGTCCATGCCGACCACACCGATGTAGCCGACCACGAAGGGAATCAGCGTGCCGAGATCGCCAAAGGCGCCCGCCCACTCGAGCCGGCCGTAATGGTTGGCTTGCCGCGCCGGCACTTGTGCCCTGTCGATCGACGCCCCCCTGTCTCCCTGCACTCCGCCACCGCCTCCTGAAGCCCATTTTCCGTCGGCAAGCGTATCAGGGACACTGTCGCAGCACGGACAACCTGGGGCACCATGGCGCCGTGACCGCAGACTGGAGAGGCAAGGATGACATACCGTATCGCGGGCCTGCGCGCCCTACTGGCCCTGATCCTGAGCCTGCTCATGGCCGGTGCCCCCGCCCACGCCGCACCGGCGGCTCCGGTGCGCGTGGCGGTGGTCAACACCCCCCACTTCAGCGGGTTGATGAGCCTGCTCCTGGCCGGTTTCGAGCAAGCCACCGGCTGGCGCACCGAACTGTACGGGGGCAGCGACGTGTTCGAGCGAGCGAAGCGTGGCGAGGCCGACCTGGTCATCGCCCATCTGGGCAAGCACGGCATGGACGCCTTCGTGATCGAGGGTCACGGCCGCTGGCCCCGGACCGTATTCGCGAACCAGTCGGCGATCATCGGGCCACCCGACGACCCTGCCGGCGTCCGCGGCATGACCGACGCCGCGGCGGCCCTGAAGAAGATTGCCGCCAGTGGCTCGCCCTTCATTGCCAACCAGCTCGCTGGCGTCAGCTACCTGACCGAGCTCCTGCTGGCCCGCGGTGGGCGCCTCGATAAGGGCGACTGGTTCGTCGACGAGGGGGTCGCCAAGGGTCAGGCGCTCCGCCTCGCCTCCGAGCGCCATGGCTACGTGATCTTCGGCGCCCTGCCCTTCCTGCGGGTGCAGGCCCGGCAGCGTCTCGACCTCACCCTGCTGGTGACGGCCGACCCGATCCTGCAACGAATCATGGCCAGCGTCGTGGTCGACCCGGCCAAACACCCCGGCGTCAATGTGGACGGCGCTACCGCGCTGCAGGACTACCTGATGCGCCCCGGCACCCAGGCCGCGATCGCGGCTTTCCGCAGCCCGGGCAGTCCAATGCAGCTGTGGTGGCCGGCGAGCCGCCACAATCAGTCGCCACCGGACGACGAATAGGGGCTCGCCCCGGCACCCGCCTGCATGACCAGAATATGCACCCCGCCTAAATAGGCATTCGCCTGCATATCGCCTTGGCACCGCACCTGCGCTAGCTTGCCCGAAAACAGGTAGCCGACAGTCGGGATCGGCAGCCGTACAAGGAGGCGGAGATTGTCGGATCACGGTCAGGGCGGCGGTGACAAGGACGCATTGTGGTCGGTGCTGACCGCGGCCGGCCTGCCGTGGCGCCCCCTGGTCGACGGCGACTGCCTGCTGGCCATCGACGACACGGACAACCTCGACAGCCGGGGGACCGGCTTCCGGGCCCGCGAGCTGGCCCTGGAACTGGCGCAGGCCGGCCTCGCACGCCCGCTTGGCGTGACGCGGCACCAGTTGCTCGTCGATGACCGCATTCCCTACACCTCCCACAACAGTTCGGCCTGCCTGATGCTGGCCGACGCGAGCGATCCGGACGCCCTGTTCGCCTACGGCAAGCAGTATCTCGCCCGCACGGCCGCCGCCGGCTCGGACGCCGGCATCGTCGTGGCGCGGTTTGCGCAGGTCAGCGCGCGCGTGCGGGACTGGGGTCGGCGCGCCCAGCGCGAGGTCCTCGACAAGGCATCGGCCTACGCCCTCGCCAAGGCAGAGGGACTGCGGATGGCCGAGCTCACCGGAGAAGGCATCGGTGTCATCGGCGCGCTCGCGGCCATCGGCCTCAATCATCAGGGCGAGGACGGGCGCTGCCTGTGGGTGCGGGGGCTGCGGGAAGCGGCCGGAGCGGTGATGAGCGTCGCCGCATTGACGACCCTCGCCGGCCTTGCGGTGCGGACGCGCGACGGCCGGGCGGTGACGGACAACGAAGCAGACATCGCGCTGGGCCAGTGGCCGAGAGCGGTATTCAAGGAAGGCAGGCCCATCCTGCTGGTAGAGGAGAACGACGATGGAACATCCCATGCCCCGTGGCGCGTGGTCGACCGCGACATCATCAAGCAGCACTGAGCGCGCGCGCCTTACGCTGGCCTGGCAGATTCTGCTGCTGATCGGCGCCGGCGTGCTGGTCGCGTTCCTGCACGAGAGCTTCCGCTTCCCGCTCAAGCTCCCCGGCCACCATGGCATCGAGTGGTTCGGCATCCTGCTGCTGGCGCGGCTCGCGTCGCCGCTGCGCCCCGCCGCGCTGACGGTGGCCTCCGGCGCGGTACTCGGCACCGCCCTCTTCTCGGCCCACGGGCTCCAGGCCACGACCGCGATCACCTACGTGTTGCAGGCCGGCGTGGTCGACCTGGTTTTCTTTGGCCTGGGTCGCGCAATGCAGCAGGTCTGGGCGCTGGTCGCGCTCGGCGCCCTGAGCCACGCCTTGGCGCCACTGGTCAAGACGGTATTCCAGTTCGGCGGCGCGAAGGCCTTCGGATCCCTCGCCCAGGGCCTGGGCTACCCGTTGGCGACGCACCTGCTGTTCGGCGCCTGCGGCGCTTTTGCCGCGTGGCTTTGCCATCGGCTGACGTCCCGTCCCGACTAGGGTCTGCCGCCCTCCGACCCACCGCGCCCCGTCGCCGTCCCTTGCGACGGCCGCCGGTGCGCTTCCGATTGTCATCCACCTGAGAAGACGCCTTCCCATGCGCCGACTGCTCCCCACCCTGCTCGCCGGAGCCTTTCCCTTCGCCTGCCCGGCGGCCACCCAGCCCTACCAGATTCCCGAGGTCGAGGTGACCGCGGCCCCGATCGGTTTTGAGAAACAGGCCACCGCGACGATTTACACGATCGATGCCGAGGCCATCGAAGCCTCGGGTGGTCGCTCCCTTGACGAGGTCATCGCGACCGTGCCCGGACTCAACATCCGGACCGGCGCCGACGGCACGCCGCGCGTCGACATTCGCGGCCAGCGGACGCGACAGGTCAAGCTGCTGGTGGACGGCGTACCGTTCAATTCGAGCGACGACGGGCAGTTCGACCCCACCACCATTCCGGCCGCGATGATCGAGCGGATCGAGGTCATCACCGGCGGCGCCTCGATCCTCTATGGCGAAGGCGGTACGGCCGGCATCATCAACGTCGTGACCCGCCGCGGCGCCGGCGACCCGTCGGGCCGCGTCATGGTCCAGGTCGGCACCGAAAGCGAACGCACCGCCAGCGCCTACGTGGCGGGCAGCCGCGGCGCGCTCGACTGGTCGGTGGGCGCGAGCCATCACGAGGTGGACGGCTTCCCGGTGTCGGACGACTTCGAGCCCACCAGCGCCCAGCCGGGCAGCCTGCGGGTCAACAGCGACCGCCGGGTCAGCAGCGGCTACGCCAACCTGGCCTTCACCGTGACGCCCGAATTGCAGCTGGGCCTCGCGCTGACCGCGTCGGGGGGCGAGCGGGAGTCCCCGCCGAGCGCGATCGACGACGGCAGCGACGTGTTCGCCCAGCGGCCCCGCTACGAGCGCTACGAGGACATCGCCAACCTGGGCCTGAGTCTCGCAATGGACTGGGCCGTCGGTCGCAACACCGTGGCCCGCGCGTGGCTGTACGCCAATGAATGGCAGCAGACCGAGCTGCGCTACGACGACGAAACGCTGGCCCTGCTGCAGGACGAAACTGTCCGCGGCGGCTTCGCCCTCGACAAGACCAGCCGGGTCACCGGCCTGCATGCCCAGCTCGACCATGCCTATGGCGACCGGCTGTCGGTCGGCGTGGCGGTCGACACCCGCCGCGAGACCCTCAGCACGGATGGCCGCATCCGCGATGTCGAAGCCACGAGCGCCGGAGGAGGCGGTGGTGGAGGCGGTGGCGGCGGGGGCGGCGGAGGTGGCGGGGGCGGCGGCGCGACCACGACCACGACCTACGGCATCCGTGGCGTCGATCTCAGTGACAGTGCGAGCGTGGACAGCCTCGCGGTCCGCCTCGGGCTGCGCCCCAGCGATACCAGCGGCGTGGAACTGGGTGCCGGCCTGGTGCGCCAGCGCCGCGATGGGGGGGACGATGCCACGGCCCCGATCGCCTCAGTCCACGTCTTCCAGGACGTCTCCGAAGCCCTGCGCCTGCGCGCGGCGGCCTCGCGCCGGGTGCGGGCGCCGAGCGTCTCCCAGCTCTATGACGCGGCCCAGGGCAATCCGGACCTCGAGATGGAGCGCGCGACGACCCTCGAGGTGGGCGCCGACTGGCGAATCGGTGGTGGCAACCGCCTCGCCGTGACCCTGTTCGATTCGAAGGTGAAGGACTTCATCCAGCGCGATGCCGACACCGGCATCTCGATCAACCACGACCGCTACCACTTCACCGGCATTGAGATGCTCGCTGAGTGGCACCCCCTCGAGACCTTGCGTCTGGTGCCGGCCTACACCTACCTCAGCAGCCAGGACGATTCCCCCGGCGCCGACTCGGACGAGCTGCAGTACCGACCGAAGCACAAGCTGAGCCTCGAGGCCCTCTGGCAGGCGCTACCGCCGCTGACGCTCAGCAGCCGCATCGTGCACGTCCGCGACCAGATCTACTTCGCCCGCAGCGGCGCGACGCAGACCGGCGAGCTGGACCCCTATACGGTCGTCAATGTGCGGGTGGCCTACCGGCTCGGCGAGCGCCTCTCGGTGCACGCCGGCGTCGACAACCTCTTCGACGAGAACTATGAAACCAGCTATGGCTTTCCGCGGGCCGGCCGCAGTGCCCAGCTCGGGGCCAGCCTGAGCTTCTGAGATTTGCGCTGCCCTCCCGTCAGGGCAGCAGCGCTTCGAGCGCCTCGGGCCGCATGACCTTCAGGCGGTCCCGCACCAGCCGGTGGCGGGCCAGACGCAGCAGGGCCTTGTCGCGGCTAAGGAGCAGCGGGGCGCCGGCGACGATGGCCAGCTCGAGAAACTTCTGGTCGTCGGCGTCGCGGCAGGCCGGCAGGCCCGGCACCCCTTCCGGCGGCAGCGGCACGACGGCATGGCATCGTCCCTGATAGGCGGCCAGCAGGGCCTGCTGCTGCGCCGGTGCCCGGGCGAACTGGGGATAGGCCAGCACCCGGCGCAGCTCCTCGAGGGTCGGCGGGCTGGCGATCGGGCGCAAACAGCCACCCTCGACGGCCGCGCGCAGACGCGTCAGGGTCGGATCCTCGAACAGCCACAGCGCCAGCACGGTGTTGGTGTCAAGGACGCAGTCGGCTGGCAGAGGCGGAATGGGCATCAGCGGGGCTTCGACATGAAAAAAGGGGCCGGACGGCCCCTTCTTGGTGACGGCACAGCGGCGCCTCAGGCGGCCCGCTTGCTGTCGATACGCGCCTTGACGTAGGAGCCCGGCGCATCTTCGATGGCCTTCAGCTTGCCCTTGGCCGGATCGCGCGGGGCGGCCTCGGTGTCGTCGTGGGCGGTGACCCAGTCCTGCCAGTCGACCCACCACGAACCGGCATGCTGCTGGGCCTTGGCGAACCACTCGTCGGCGGTCGTCGGCAGCTTGGCCGCCGGATTGACCCAGAAGCCGTACTTGTTGGCGACCGGCGGGTTGATGATGCCGGCGATGTGACCGGAGCCACCCAGCACGAAGCGGGTCGGGCCGCCGAACACGGTGGCACCCATGTAGGTGCTCTTCCACGGCGCGATGTGGTCCTCGATCGCCGAGATGAAGTAGCACGGGATCTTGATCTTCGACAGGTCGATCGGCGTGCCGTCGATCT
>JAGRGD010000331.1 GCA_020445665.1 Rhodocyclaceae bacterium | reverse complement strand
CGATGCCGGGCAGCTCGAGCCCGGTCTTCGAGCCGTCGATCTGCGGGACGAAGACCTTGCGATTGAAGTCGTCGAGCTTCTCGTCGAGGATCCCGACGAACCAGACATTCTTGCCGCGCGTGTGCTGCAGGTGGGTCAGCCAGCCGATCATCTCGCGCCCGTGCAGCCCGTAGGCGCCGCGCACGTCCGGCTTGCCGGTCTTCTCCGAATGCGCCTCCGGCTGACCGCGGCACCACTGGAAGCAGAGCCGCCCGGCCACGGTGATCGAGTCGATGAAGACGGTGTCGTATTTGGCGAGGACGCGCGGATCGCCGAACCGCCCGCACACCTCGTCGAAATGCGCCTGGCTGTAGGGCTGTTCGGGCCGGAGCGCCGGGTTCGGGCCTCCGATGAAAACCGCGAAGTCCCGACACTCCTTCCAGGTGCGCGGCCGAACCACGTCGATGAGCATTCCCTCGATGGCGAGGTCACCCGCCTCGAGATCGAAGAACAGCGTGGTCGATGCTTCGAGGGTCCAAAGCAGGCTGGTCTTGCCGATCCCGGAGGGACCGAAGATCACGCCCTTGACGCCCCGCGTCTCTGCCAGTCGCTGATCGGCGGTGATGATGGGGAGGCTCACGCGTGGTCCTCCTGCGACAGGATCGCGATCTTCAGCGCGCCGGTCTTCACGGTGCGGGCGGGCTCGAAGCCCTGGCGGATGGCCTCGGGCCAGGCGGCATAGGCGCGTTCGGGCACCTTGAAGCTGATCTCGACGTATTCGGACGGGTCGTCACCCGCGGCGCGGATCCGCTCGACCATGGCGGCAAGCTGGGTCTGGTCCCATTCGACGCGCTTGGGCAGATCGGCGACCACGGTGAAATCGCCATCGGCAAGGCGGACCGTGCCGGTGTCCTTGCCGCAGGCGCGGCGGGCTTCGGCGGCGCGGGTGGCGTAGCGGACCTCGAGCGCGGTGGAAAAGCGCGCGGTGACGGCCTTCATCTGCTTGGCGGCGGCGTCGATCTCGCGCTGCATGGCGGCCAGAAGCTCGACCGGAAGCTGGGCGATCTCGCCCACCGGCAGGTTGATCAGCTCGTCGATGGAGGGGGTGTTTTCAGGGAATGGCATGGGGGCCTCCGAAATGGGGAATGGGGTCAGGCAGCCTCGAGAAGGCGCATCGAGAGGGCAGCGCCGGCGGGTCCGGGCTTCGGACGGGCGACGGCGATGTAGGCGAAGTGGTCGGGCCCGAGCCGGGCCTGCACCAGGTGGACGAGCCGCTGCTCAGCGGCGCGCAATGCGGCGGCCGCGACACCGCGCAGGGTGCGCTGGCGCTCGGGCGTGAGGTTCGAGACGGCCCCGGTGGCGTCGACGGCGAGGAACCCGCGGTGATAGACCAGCGCCTCGCCCGGGGCGGCTTGCGCGATCCAGGCGGAAAGCCCGACCTCGTCGAGCGCGGGACCTGCGGCCCCGAAGATCGACACGACGCGGCTGCCGTGGATGATGGACCGGCGCTCCATCATGCCGCCCCCCGCGCGCTGTCAGCGGTGTGCGTGAGCTGGTCCTTCTCGAAGGCCAGGATGTCCTCGAGCCGGTAGACCACCCGGCCGCCAAGTTTCATGTAGGCGGGGCCTTCCCCGGCCCATCGCCAGCGCTCGAGCGTGCGGTGCGAGATCGTCCAGCGCCGCGCGAGCTCCTTCTGTGTGAGGCAGGTCTTCTGCTGCATCGTCGTCTCCCGGTGTCGTTTG
>JAGRGD010000330.1 GCA_020445665.1 Rhodocyclaceae bacterium | reverse complement strand
CGCCAGCGCCAGAGCCAGAGCCAGAGCCAGCGCCAGAGCCAGAGCCAGAGCCAGAGCCAGAGCCAGAGCCAGAGCCAGAGCCAGAGCCAGAGCCAGAGCCAGAGCCAGAGCCAGAGCCAGAGCCAGAGCCAGAGCCAGAGCCGAAACCGAAACCGAAACCGAAACCGAAACGCAAAGCGCGTCGCAAGCCGGCACCGGAGAAAGCCGTGGTCGCGGTCTCGGCTGAGGAGATCGCGGCGCTCAGCGGCAAGATCGCCGACATCGAGCGCAAGATCGCGCAGCTCGATGAGCGCCACGCCGAGATGACCCTGCGCCTGCAGGACTTCCAGCTGGCCCAGTTCCGGGCCCTTGGCGATGTCCTTGCCGAGTGTCTGCGCCTGCGCTACGCGGTGGCGCGGCGAAAGGCAGAACTCAGCGGCGATGATGACGACCAGGCCGCCGCCGACGCAGCGGCGCGTGAGCGGGCCGACTACGAGGCCCGACTCGATGGCGAAGAGGACGCAGCCGAGTCGCTCGACGCGGATGCCCGCGAAGAACTCAAGCGCCTGTATCGCAATGCGGCCATGCGCTGCCACCCCGATCGTGTCGCCGAGGACGACAAGGCGCTGGCCCAGGCGCGATTCCAGCAGGTGCAGAGCGCCTATCGTCGGGGGGATCTGGCGGGGTTGCGGCAGTTGTTGCGTGACCTGGACGCAACCCCGCTGCCGGGCCGCCTGCCGGCCGATACGGGCGACGCCGACGCGCTACGGCACACGCTGTCCGCGCTGCGCGGTCGCGCCGCCGACCTGATCCTCGCGATCCAGACCCTGCAGATCGACCCGGACTACCGGCGGGCCCTCGACGAAGCCAGCTGGCAGGCCTATTTCAGCGACGCCCAGGCCGGCTTCGAGTACGAATGCGAGGCGCTCCGTCAGGCTCTGGCGCGGATGCGATAGTCCGCCTCCGCCTGTGCCCGAAAGGCTCGCTGCCCGGTGTATGGCGGATCGCGTTCCATGGCACATCGCGCGTGGCGGGCACTGCTGAAATATTGACCGCCCCCGCCGCGCCGGCTGTGCCACCCCGGGACGGGTCTACCCAGCATTGGGTGGGGCTATGCACCCGAATCGCGGGACATCCTGTCCCGCGGCTGGGGGGCAGGTCGTGCTGCATGCGCACAGAATATTCGTGAGTTGACCATAGGCAGGGCATTCGCGGATGGCGCAGTGCGGCACGCCGGTATGCAGGCACGCAAGTTGCACTGAAGTGGGCGACCCAGGGCACGATGCCGCTCGGGTGTCCCAGGCCGCAGGAGTTCCCCATGAAACTGATCGATGCCCGACAGCGCCTCGCCGAAGAGAACGCCACCCACACGGGCACGGCTGGCGTCAGCGCCAACAATGGTTGCCTTGGCTTCCGGCCGGCCTTTCGCGACCGGACCACTGCCCGCATCTACCCGTCCTGCTATGCCGACGGGCGAGCGGCGCCGGTCCACGTGGTGGACGGTCTGCCGCCCGAGGTGGTCGAGGGTCGCGACGCGGCTGGCCACGTCCTGCGGATCAAGGAGAGCATCGAGTCGGGTTTCATACGTGACGGTCGCTTCTTCACCCGAGACGAGGCGATCGAGGCGGCCTGAGGCAGCACCAAAACGCGCGCTCCGAATGCGCGTCGGCTATGGACCCCGTTCGGGGATGCGTGGGTCCGGAAAGTGGTTGGCAGGCGCGCGCTAAAGCGTGCCGATCGACAGCAGCAGCAGATTGCCGATGATCAGGGCCGCGAAGCCTGTCCAGCGCCGGGCAGCCCGAGGAAAATCTCGCCCGAATCCGGTTGCCAGCGTGCTCGCCAGGATGCCGACGCCGAGCACGATGACGCCGCCGGTGATTGATAGCCCGATCAGGTAGGCGATGAGCGGGCTGGCCTCGGAACCCACGATGGCCGCCGCGAACGCGAGGCCGTGGAAGAGGGCGGCAACACCGACCACCGCCACCAGCGGCCGGGTACCCACCGAACGGGTCGCAAGGGCGAGCAGGCCGGTGCCGATCAGGGTCAGGATGCAGAACAGGTTGGCGAGAGGAAAGTCGAGGCCGTTCACCGCCGCCACGACGCCCAGCAGCAGTCCGCCAGCCAGCGCGGCCACGGCCTGCAGGCGTGCCCGCAGCGGGCAGAATGCCAGAAGCATGCCAACGGTCAGCAGAAAGCAGAAGTGGTCCGCGCCGATGACCGGGTGCGCGAAGCCGGACAGCAGGCCTTCGACAGCGCTGCCGGGCGTCACGCCATCCATCGCATGGTGTGCCAGCACCGGCGAAGCGCCGACCATGCCGGGCACTAGGGACAGCCACGCACGCCCGCGCCGGCCGAAGGCGGCGGCTCGGGTCGCGAAGTTTGCGGCGCGCGGGGGCGCGCTCGGACGTGTCAGTTGGACCATGGCTGTGGGCGAAAATCCCTCGCCCGAACTATGCGTTGAAAACTTGACAAGGCCAATGGGTAAAATTACGGAAAACCGAAGCCCGTCACGCCTCGTCACAGATCGCCTGTCGGATCGCCCTGTCGCAGACCGCTCAGGGCACTTGTGCCGCTGCGATAGAATGCGCCGCGACGACGCCACTCCTTCCCGATCGTGACTGCCCCGCACTCCAATGCCGCCGATGCCTGGCTGCCGCTCTTCGCCGCCTGGCTGCTTGCCGCCGTGTCCACGCTCGGGGCGCTGTTCTTCGGCGAGGTCATGGGCCTGCCCACCTGCAGCCTGTGCTGGTATCAACGGATCTGCATGTTTCCGCTGGCGCTGATCCTGCCGTTCGCGCTGTTTCCCCTCGACCGCGGGGTGATCCGCTACGCGCTGGTGCTCGCGGTGCCGGGCCTCTTCATCGCCGTCTATCACCAGCTGCTGGTGATGGGCATCATTCCCGAGGCGGCCGCCCCGTGCCGGCAGGGCGTCCCCTGCTCGCAGACCGTCGCCACCTGGTTCGGCTTCGTGACCCTGCCGATCCTGTCCATCGCCGCCTTTGCCAGCATCGTCGCCCTGCTGGCCATCGCGGCCCTCCGGAGATCCCCGTGAATCGCAAGCTCCTCTTCGGCGGCGTGCTGCTCGCCCTTGTCCTCGCCTTCGTGCTCGCCATGCAGGCCTTCACCGGTCAGCAGGGCGACGCCGCGCGCGAGCGCGTCGCCGGCAATCGCAGCGCCCTCGAACGTGCCCATGCGCCCCGTGTCGGCCCGGCGGATGCCCCGGTGGTGATTGTCGAGTTCCTCGACCCCGCCTGCGGCACCTGCGCCGCCTTCTACCCGATGGTCAAGTCGCTGATGGGGCGCTATCCGGGCCAGGTGCAGCTGGTGCTGCGCTACGCGCCCTTCCATCCCGGCTCTGAGCCGGTGGTCGCGATGCTCGAGGCGGCCCGGCGGCAGGACCGCCTGTGGCCGGCGCTGGAGACCCTGCTGGCCAACCAGGGGGCCTGGACGCGCAATCACCAGGCCCTCCCCGAGCAGGCGCTGGCGGTGCTGGAGCACGCGGGCGTGGACACCAACCGGCTCAGCTTCGACATGACGGATACGGCCATTCGCGAGCTGATCGCCCAGGACGTCGCGGACGCCCGCGCCCTGGGCGTGACCAAGACGCCGGAGTTCTTCGTCAATGGCGAGCCGCTGCCACGCTTCGGCTTCGACCAGCTCGAAGCCCTGGTGGCCGACGCGGTGGCCCGGTCGCGCTGAGGCGCGAGAAGCCCGTCAGCTGCCTTCGCGGGGGACCATGGCGGGCATCAGGAAGGCCATGCCCACGCCGACCAGCGCGAACACCGCACCGAAGGCCAGCGAGGCCCATGGCAGGCTGTGGCTGCCGGGCTCGAGGACCGATTCCGACGGGTCGTCCGGCGCGTAATAGACTCTTGCCGGCGCGCCTTCCTCGTAGCGGCCGGCGATCTTGGCCGCCCGTTCGTATTCGCCTGTGCCATAGGCACCGTAGGAGACCGTAGCGCCCTCGTAGGACGTACCCGCCACCTGATATGAGTAGGTGACGTCGGCGTGGTAGGTGCTCGACGAACTGCCACCACTGCTCCGGCTGCTGTGGGATTCGACCCGCGAGGTGAGGACCGTGCCGGTGGTGGACGGCCACTCCTCGCTCGCCGAGGCGAGGCGCATCTCGTCGATGCCGGTCACGATGAAGAGGGATCCGGCGAGGATCAGCAGCCACGGAAAGATCCGGACCGCAACGAAGCGTTTGACAGGTGACATCGGGCGGGGCTCGAGGAGAGGTACGCCTCCAGCATAGCCCGCCCGGCCGGGCGGGTCAGTCGATGATCTCGATCGGGAAATCCTTCGCCGCCACCTTCGCGCCTTCCATCCGCTCGATGGTGGCTTCGGATTCGGCCGCCATGCGGTCCATCTCGACGATGTTCTCGGCCATCTTCGGCAGCGCCTCCTGGCGATAGCGCGAGATGTCGTCCAGGGCGGCGCGAATGTCGTTGAAGCTCTGCTTCAGGACCTCCAGGTCGAGCATCGTCCCGGCCGCCTGCTTGTGGATCTCCGCGCCCTGGGTCTTGAGGCGTTCGGCGGTGCCGGCGATCAGGTTTTCGGTGGTCTTGGTCACCGCCTGCACCTTCTCGAGCACGATCTTCTGGTTGGCCAGTGCGAGGGCCAGGGTCACCGCCACCTGCAGCGCGCTGACCGTGACGTTGAGCGCCCGGTTGACGCCCCGGATCAGCTCCTTGTTGTTGCGGATGATCATCTCGATGGTCAGGAAGCCCTGCTGGTTCACCAGCAGTTGCTGCTGCAGGTCCTGGATGCGCTGACGCAGCGGGAACAGGAGCTCCTCCTGGATGAACACGGTGCGAGGATCGTCGGAGACCAGCTCGGTGGCGATCCGGTCCTGCAGCTTGCTGTCGATCAGCTCGCCCAGCTTCACCGCCTTCTCGAGCTTGTGGGAGAGCGCGCGCATCGCCTTCTGGTCATCGGCCAGCGTGATGTTGTCCCGCTTGAGCTGATCCTGGCCCTGCTTGAGGGAGTTCATCACCGCGTCGATCACGGTCGAGGCGGATTCGTACTGCGTGAAATAGCGCTTGAGCGGCGTGCCGACACCCGGGATATAGCCCAGCACGCGGGAGAACCAGCCGGCCTCCAGGTCGAACTTGGCCGGGTCCAGCGCCTCCACCTGCACCTTCAGGTCCACCAGCGAACTGGCGACGTCGCCGCCGTCGTCGCTCTGGTCGGCGAGCTGCTTGATCGGCTGCTTGAGCATCTGGCTGCGGCGCGCGGCTTCCTTCTGCAGCTCGATGCCCATGGTCTCGACCGCGGCCTTGGCCTGGGCCTGGCCGTCGGCGTCGCCGGCGGGGATGTCGATCATGCGCCCGACGACGGCCTCGGCCTGGCTGTCCAGGTCGGTGTCGGCGGCCGGGTCGGCGTGGATCGTCGCCGGATCGGCCAGGTGCAGTTCCTGGCGCAGCTGTGCCTTGTCGGCGAAAACGAGGCTCTGGGTGTCGCTCATGGAATCTCCTCGGAAGGCGGTCTGGGCCAGCACGGGAGGATACCCCGATTGCGCCGGCCGCTGGCGGGCCGGGGCGTGCACGGCGATAATGGGCCGCGCCAGAATCGCCGGATGCCCGACGTGACCGACCTGAAGGACCTGGAACTCATCCTGCGCACCCGCAGCCCGCTGATCGCGGTCGAGACCCGCGAGGAGTCGCGCGCGGTCGACCTGTTCCGACGCGCCGCGGCCCGTGCCGGGCAGGCGCTGTATCGCTGGAGCGCGGTGGATGGTCTGTCGCGACTCGATGCCGACGCCGCGCCGCAGCGCTCGCTGACCGAGCCGGAGCGGGTGCTGGCCCATATCCGCGCCAGCCGCGGTGGCGGTGGCCTCTACCTGCTGCTCGATTTTCACCCCTACCTCGAGGATCCGTTCACGGTCCGCCACTTGCGCGAGATCGCCCAGGTCGAGGCTGGCGCGTCGCTGACCCTGGCGTTGATCGGGCCGAATATGCCGGTGCCGGACGAATTACGCGACGTTACCGCCCGATTCACGCTGCGCCTGCCCGACCTGGCGGCCCTCCGCGGGATCATCGAGGAGGAGGCGGCGGCCTGGGGTCGCCAGCACCAGCAGCGCCTTCAGGCCCGCGCGGCGGTGGTGGACGCCCTGGCCCGCAACCTGATGGGCCTGACCGAGGCCGATGCGCGTCGCCTGGCCCGCAATGCCATTCATGACGATGGCGCGCTGACCGAAACCGACCTGCCGGCCCTGGCCGAGGCCAAGTACCGCCTGCTCGACGGCGGCAGCGTCCTGAGCTTCGAGTTGGAGACCGCGAAGATGGCCGACGTGGCCGGGCTGTCGCGCCTCAAGGCCTGGCTCGAGATGCGTCGCTCGGTCTTCCTGGCCGAGTCGCCACCGCCAGGGCTCGATGCGCCGAAGGGCGTGCTGCTGCTGGGGGTGCAGGGGGCCGGCAAGAGTCTCGCCGCCAAGGCCTGCGCCGGGGCCTTCGGCGTGCCGCTGCTGCGGCTCGACTTCGGCACGCTCTACAACAAGTTCTACGGCGAGACCGAGCGCAACCTGCGCGAGGCCCTGGCCACGGCGGGCCAGATGGCGCCCTGCGTGCTGTGGATCGATGAGATCGAGAAGGGGCTGGCGACGGACAGCGAGGGCGGCCCCTCTCGGCGCATCCTGGGCACCCTGCTGACCTGGATGGCCGAGCGCGACAGCCCGGTGTTCATGGTGGCCACCGCCAACGATGTCGAGTCGCTGCCACCCGAGCTGCTGCGCAAGGGGCGCTTCGACGAGATTTTCTTCGTCGATCTACCCGCGCCGCCGGTCCGCGGCGAGATCTTCCGAATTCACCTGGCGAAGCGCGGGCAGGAGACCTCGGGCTTCGACCTGGAGGCCCTGGCCCTCGCATCGGAAGGTTTCTCCGGTGCCGAGATCGAGCAGGCGGTGGTGGCGGCGCTGTATGCCGCCCACGGCAGCGGCATGCCGCTCGATACCGACCGGCTGCTGGCGGAAATCGCCGGCACCCGCCCGCTGTCCGTGCTGATGGCGGAGAAGATCGCCTACCTTCGCGCCTGGGCGGCCGACCGGACGGTGTCGGCGGACTGAGGGCGGCCGGTCCCGCACGCTGCGAGCGGACCGGGTCATGGCTTTGCGCTACCATCCGGCGTGATGGTGACCGACCGAGGATCGACCCGAACATGATGACCCGCAGGGCCCTGACCGCCCTGGCCCTCGATCCGGCAAGCTGGCTGGTGATCGCTCTCAGCCTGGGCCTGCCGTGGCTGTTCCACGACTGGTTCCGCCCCGGCCTGCCGATGACCGGGGCCGCGGTGGCCCTCTCGGCGGCGCTGCTGCTGCTGTGGCCCGTACTCAAGCTGCGCGATCCTCGCTTCCTCGAGCGGCTCATGCCGGCCCCGGGTGAACTGGGGGCCGATGGCGAGCTGCGCGTGCGCAAGCTCGAGGCCGATCTCGAGCGGCTGGGTGCCGACCAGGGCATCGAGCAGCTGCGCCTGATGCGGCAGAAGCTCGACCGCCTGGTCGAGGTGCTGCGCCATCGCCTGGACGAGGGCGAGGTCACATATGGCCGCTATCTGGGCACCGCCGAGCAGGTCTACCTGGCCGCCCTCGACAACCTCCACGAGGTGGTGGTGACGTTGACCAGCCTGTCCGGCATGGACGAGGCCTACCTCGACCGGCGGGTCGAGGATATCGAGCGCGACGGCATCACCGACAAGGAACGCCTCGAGCTGGAGACCATCCGGCAGAGCCGGACGGTGATCGAGGGGCAGCGGGCCAAGGTCGAAGACCTGCTGGCCGAGAACGAGCGGGCGATGGCCGTGCTCGACAATACATCGGCGGCGCTGGCCGGCACCCGCACCCGCGGTGGCCACGCCAGCCTGTCGGCCGACGCCGCGATCGGCGAGCTCGAGGCACTGGCGGCGCGGGCCGGCCGCTACGCCTCGCGGCGCTGAGGCAGCAGGCGAGGAAGCAGATCCTGCCGCGCGGCGGCGGACACGAGGAGGAAGAATGGCACGGGAGAAGTCGTCGGGACGCAGGGGGTTTCTGGTACTGGTGGCGCTGATCGCGATCGGCGCGGCGGTGTTCGAGAACTTCGTCGGTTCCGGGCCGGCCGGCACCCCTGACCAGCCCGGCGCGCCGGCACACAGCCGGACCATGCGCTACGACGACGCCGTCGAAGCGGTCCGCGACATGCGTGCCCAGGTGGACTGGCGCGAAGATATCGTCACCGAGCGGGCCCGCATCGAACTGGGCGGCGTCCGCGACCTGAAGAAGAGCCTGCCCGCCATCGACACCTTCCCGCTGGTGGTCGTGCCCGCCGCTGGCGCGTCGGCTGCCACCGTCGAGATCTTCGTGTCGACCGAGAAGTCGGGCAGCGGCACGGATGGCTGGATGGTCAAGGTGGCCGAAGACTTCAACCAGGCCGGCCAGCGCCTCGCCAGCGGCCGTCAGGCCCAGGTCGCGATCCGCAAGATCGCCTCGGGCACCGGCCACGACTTCATCGCCTCCCGCAAGCACGTCCCCCAGGGCTACTCGCCCTCCAACGCCCTGTGGGTGTCGATGGTCGAGGCCGAGGGTGTGCCGGTCGAGCCGGTCGCCGACAGCACGGTCGGCAACGTGGCCGGTGTGGTCATGAAGCAATCGGTGGCGGCCCGGCTGCGCGAGAAATACGGCAAGGTCGATGTCCCGACCCTGGTCGATGCGGTGGTGCAGGGCAGCCTGGTGATGGGCTACACCGACCCCTTTGCCAGCAGCACCGGCCTCAACTTCCTGGTGACGGTGCTCAGTCGCTTCAGCGATGGCAAGCCGGAGACCATGTTGTCGCCGGACGTGGTCAGCGCCTTCGAGAGTTTTCAGAAGGGAGTGCCCTTCGTCGCCCTGACGACGCTGCAGATGCGCGAGTCGGTGGAGCGTAGCGGCTCCCTCGACGCGTTCGTGATGGAGTACCAGACCTTCGCCAAGACGCCGACGCTCCAGTCCGGCTACGAGTTCATTCCCTTCGGCGTGCGCCACGACAACCCGCTGGTGGGCCTCGGCCGGCTCGATGCCGACCAGCGCGAGACGCTGAAGGCCTTCGCCGAGTTCGGTCGCCAGTCGCGCTACAAGCGGCTGGCGAAAGAGTATGGCTTCGATCCGGCCATCGACTACCAGAGCGCCTACCCGGTGCCCAGGGGCGACACCCTGGTCCAGGCCCAGCGCCTGTGGAAGGAGAAGAAGGACGCCGGCCGGCCCATCGCCGCGGTCTTCGTCTGCGACGTCAGCGGCTCGATGCGCGGCGTGCGCCTCGCCCAGCTCAAGAAGGCCCTGCTCGGTGGCTCGGAGTTCATCAGTCCGACCAACTCGATCGGGCTCGTGGTGTTCAACCACCAGGTCACCACGGTACTCCCGATCCGACCGTTCGACCTGTCGCAGAAAGCCGCCTTCCACGCCGCGGTGAAGCGGATGGAGGCGGAAGGCAACACCGCCATGTACGACGGCGCGGTGGTGGGGCTGAACATGCTGATCGACGAGAAGGCGCGCAACCCGTCCGTGAAGCCGGTGCTCTTCGTACTGACCGACGGCGACACCAACCGCGGCTTCAACTTCGATGGCAGCGCCCCGGTCTTCGAGGGGCTCGGCATCCCGATCTACACGATCGGCTACGAGGCCAAGATCGATCAGCTGAAGCGGCTCTCCTCGCTGGTCGAGGCGGCGAGCCTCAATGCCGGCGAGGGCGAGATCGAATACAAGATCGGCGCTCTCCTCAACGCCGAGATGTGAGGCCATGAACACGCTGATCCGCTGGCTCGTGGTGGCCGGGGTGGGCTGGGGCGCGCTGGCCGGCGGTTACCACGTCTGGTTGCAGCAGCACCCCCATCGTCTGCTGGTGCTGCTCGACACCTCGTTCGCGATGCGGGACGTGATGCCCCGCGTGCCGGCGCTGCTGCGCGGACTCGAAGGCCAGCCCTACACCGTGTACGCCCTCGAGACCGACAAGGCCTCGGTTCACGACTATGCCGACCGCCTCAGGCCCGGCCGCATCGACGCCTATGCCCCGCGCCGCCTGGCCGAACTGGCAGCCCGCGCCGCCGGCGCGCCCTTCGACCAGGCCGACGAAGTGATTCTGGTCAGCAACGCCCCGGACTCGGAACTCGACGCCCTGCCAAGCCGCTGGCGCATACTCCGCCCGTGACAGGGCAACGCGCCGGCCGTCGCGGGTACGGCTGCCGGATTCTTGCGCTGCAGCACTCTGCAGATGGGCTGCCATGCCTCATCTGTTGCGGAATGGCGCACCTGCTCTGAGTCGTTGTTGCGCAATGCAGCATTCGGTGGTTGCCGTCGAGCCTCCGTATTTGTCGGGATTGTGCCGGCTCACCAGTTCGGAAATGCTGCAAAAGCAAACAACCATGAGTCATTTGTGGCAATTGCTCTCCAGGACAAGGTCATGGCAGAGGCCGCGGTGTGCGCGCCCGCCAGCGATGGACCCCTTCTTGCGTCAGATCCGCTAACGAGTCGGTGGGACCCAGCCAGGGGGCTGGCGGCCGGACAGACCGGGCATACACCCGGCACCCGCCCGGATGGGGTCATGACGGAACGCGACATATCTGCACGACAGAGGGATGCACTCGCCCGCGAGGCGCGCGAAGCCTTCTTTGGCGCCCGCAGGGGTGCCACCGATGGCGAGGCGGTGCTGGCTGGGCCGATCCTCGCCTCATGGCGCCGCAGCCACGCTGCCGGGGTGGTATGGAATCGCTCCGCCGGAGGCGCACCCGGGGTGCCGGAAGCCCTGCCGGTTGCCGACATGCGCGACCGCAACGGCCACCTCCTCGGCCATGCCCGCGGCGCGATGGGCGATCTCATTGAGCACATCGCCGACTCCGGCTGCATTGTCATCCTGGCCGACGCTTCGGCGACCCTGCTCGAAATCCAGGGCGATGCGGACTTCGCCCATGTCGCAGCCGCTGCCGGCCTGTGCCTCGGTACCGTCTGGCACGAAGACCTGCAGGGCACCAATGCCATCGGCCTTGCCCTGCACGACGGAGGGCCGGCCGAGATTGTCGGCAGCGAACACTTTCAGGAGCGTCTCGCCTTTCTGACCTGCGCAGCGGCGCCAATCCGCGATCCACGGGCGCGGATCCTGGGCACCCTGGCCATTGCGGGCCATGTCCTTTCCCATCAGGCCCACACCGTGTCGCTGGTCCGCATGGGCGCCCGTCTGATCGAACGCCGGCTGTTCGAGGCGGCCAGTGCCGATGCGTGGCTCGTCGGTCTCTCCCAGCGACCGGAAGAACTGGCCACCTTGCAGGAGGGACTGCTGGCGTTCTCGCCGGAGGGCCGGCTCGAGGCTGCCGATGCGACGGCGGCCCGGCAGCTTTCGATTCCCCATGGGGGGCAGCCGCAGCTCGAGTTCGGGATGCTCTTCGACGAGCCGTTCGATCGCCTGGCGGGTCATCTGCCAGGCCGACCGAGTGATCCTCTGGATCTGATCCGGCACGATGCCTCCCGCTGGCTGGCCCGCGTCGTGCCGCCGCGAGGTCAGCGCCATGAACCCCTGCCTGACCGGCCGTCGCACGCGCGGCGTGGCCGACGGCCGCCTGACCACGCCATCCCACCACCGCGTCTTGTCGAGTTCACCGATTCGGACCCGCGCATGCGGGCCGCAGCCGAGCGTGCCGCGCGCGTGGCGGGCAAGGACATTCCCCTGCTGATACTGGGAGAGTCGGGCGTCGGCAAGGAGCGCTTCGCCCGCGCCTGTCACCAGGGTGGTCCGCGTTGCGATCAGCCGTTCGTGGCCGTGAACTGCGCGGCGATACCGGAGACCCTGATCGAGTCGGAGTTGTTCGGCTACGCGCCAGGGGCCTTTACCGGCGCGCGGCGGGAAGGACATCGGGGCCGGATCGTGCAGGCCAGCGGTGGCACCCTGTTCCTCGACGAGATCGGCGACATGCCGCTGGCGCTACAGACGCGACTGCTGCGGGTGCTCCAGGAGCGGCACGTCGAGCCGCTCGGCGCCGCTAGAACGGTACCGGTGGACCTGGCCATCATCTGTGCGACCCATGGCGACCTCCAGGCCGCCGTGCGTGCCGGTCGTTTTCGCGCCGATCTGTATTTCCGGATCGCCGGCCTGATCGTGACCTTGCCCAGCCTGAGGGAGCGTACCGACCTGCCGCGCCTGATCCATCAGATTGTTGCCAGCGAAAGCGGTGCGACGGGCGCTGTGGGCCTGACCGATGCGGCCCTCGGGATGCTGATGCGTCATGCGTGGCCAGGCAACGTCCGGGAGCTGATCAACACGATTCGCGTCGCAATCGCCCTGCTCGACGAGACCGAAACTGCCATTGCGCCTCACCATCTTCAGGAAAGCATTGTCGGCGTCACGATGGCGCAGGCGACCCATGACCACCCCGGCCGGGGTGCCGCCGATTCCCCCGGGGCCGGGTCAGCCGCCGTGTCGCCGACTCCCCGGCGCGAGCCCTCGCTCAAGCACGTCGAGCGCGAGGCGATTCAGGCCTGCCTGGATGCCTGCAGGGGCAATGTGTCCCGGGCTGCGCGCGAGCTGGGTATCAGCAGAAACACGCTCTATCGGAAACTGGGAAAGTTGAGCTGACCCCACGCGTTTGTGGGGCCCCGGGGCCGTGCTGGATGTGGCGCCGTTCTGCGGGGCCCGACGTCGGCCCGCGGACCGGAAAGCACAAGGGCCCAGCATCGCTGCTGAGCCCTTGAGAAAACTGGTTGCGGGGGCAGGATTTGAACCTGCGACCTTCGGGTTATGAGCCCGACGAGCTGCCAGACTGCTCCACCCCGCGTCTGGAAGAGGCGTAACTATAGGTGCCCGCAAAGCGTATGTCAAGGGACGTGATGTGGCGCCGGGGGGGGCGCCGGTCGGCCGGGCGCGGGGTGGTTCCGGTGGATATCTCGTGCGGGGTGGGTTCCCGCCCCAGCGGGGGCCGTTTCCGGAAACAGGTTGGCTTCGGCGAATCCCTTGTTAGGGGCGGGTTCGTGGGCGCGGTCGCGTCCGCCGACAGAACGATCGCCGGTTTTCCGAACTTGTGGATAAGTCGGTTCATAAGTCTCGGAGCCCGCGCAGATTGGTCGGTTCCGCGGGGTGCGTGCTACGGCGTGCAGGAGGTCGCAAGGGAAGACCGGATAAGCCGGCGGCTGAGGTCCGAGCGCGGCAGGTGGCCTGGCGCAGGCTCTGCCGGGAAGCATGACGGGAAAAAAGAGACCGACTTTCCTGGCGGAGAGTCGGCCGTTGGGTACGGCCGACGCGGGCCGCGAAGGAGACGTCTCCAGTTTGTCACAGAAAGTGAAACTGTCCAATATCTGGACACCGTCCTGGCAGATCCCTCGCGTCGCGCGCGCCTTACACCTTACGTGTGGTGGAGAACGCGCTGGAAGAAGCTGTCGACGGCGGCATCTCCGCTGAGGAAGTGGGCCGTCAGCTGACTGGAGATGAAGCGCTGCACGTCGAGCGCTGCCGCGGCGCCCCTGGTGACGCCCATGAGCAACTCCGCCAGATTCTCGATCAGGGCCAGATGGGCTTCCGAGTGGTGCGCGAGTTGCTCGTAGTCCAGGGCCTCGAGGAGGGCCTCTTCGTCGTCGAAATGCTCTTTCAGGCGCAGCGACAATTCGTTCAGCAGACGGTGGAGGGCCGGTGTGTAGCCGGCTCGCGCGAGGTATTCGGCCTCCCGGGCCAACGACGCGATCTGGGCGTGCTGGTCGTCAAGATTGGCGATGCCCCGCCGCAGGGCGTCGCGATCGGTCGGGGTCGAGGAGGCGGACATGGCGTTCCTGGGTCGTTCGGGTGGCAAGCCGCATTGTCGCAGTATTCCCAACCGGAACAATCGCCTTGTGTGGCCGCCATGCGGCGATGCGCTGCCCTGAGACCGCCTGCGCCGAGCGGTTGTACCGTCGGCATTCGCGGCTAGCGTATGCGTCCGGTGGCGAGTCCGGCACGGATGACGTGCCCGGCCAGGACTGCGTGGTGCCCCCGAGAGGAGTCGAACCCCCGACCTTCGCATTACAAGTGCGCTGCTCTACCAACTGAGCTACAAGGGCCCTGGCCGGCCCCGGAGGGTCGGTGCGGTGAGAGGCGGATTATAGCGGAACGTTGTGACGACCGGCGGCGGGCCGCATGCCGGGAGCGCTGGCCATCGCCTTGCCCGGGCACGGCCTTCCCGAACGGACCCGGTGCGGTAAGGCTATGCCGCGCAAACCGGCTTGCCCGCCACGGGCGCCGATGTCGAGGGCGCCACCGGGCCGGGGTGCGCGAGGGGCGCCGTTGCGTTCTGTCCGGGCGCGATGGCCACGCCGCGTCGCTGGTGTTGAGGGCGAACGCACACCGGTGCGAGTTCTATTCCCCCGGCCATCAAACAGGTAAGGATTGCAGCATCGCTTCCGCCCCCTCCAGGGGGTAAAGCGGGGAGTTCGCGAAGCACAGCTTCGCGCCCGCGGACGGACTGGCGGTGCAACGCAATGCCGCGCAAATTCACGCCCCCGTCCCCTTGCAGGGGCGCGAGCGGTCCGCGTACCGCCTGAGCTGGAATCGTCAAGTCGTGAGTCGCGTTAATAGTGGACATCTTCTAGAAATGGTCTTGACTGGAAGCGTGCCGAACGTATGATTCAAACGATCGTTTGATTTGAGCGGGTCGGGCACGCCGATGCTGGTGCATAACAACACAATCCCCCAAACCACCCACAGAGTGATCGTCATGACGGATGTTCATGGACGGCAGGGGCCGGAGACACGGACACGCATTCTCGATGCGGCCGAAGCCCTGTTTGCCGAGAACGGATTGGATGCAACATCGATGCGAATGATTACCGGACGGGCCGGCGTCAATCTGGCCGCAGTCAATTATCACTTCGGTGGCAAGGACGGCCTGATTCAGGAGGTCTTCCGGCGGCGGCTCACTGAGTTGAACCGGCGCAGGCTGGTGGCCCTGGAGGCGCTGCAGCGCGCTGCCGATGGCGCGCCCCTGCGACCCAGCAGCATCGTCAAGGCCTTCTTCGGCACCGCGCTGGAGATGGCCGCCGACATGGATGGGGGGGGCGCCCGCTTCCTGCAGTTGATGGGGCGGACCTACACCGGGCCGAACGAATTCGTTCGCAACTTCCTTGCCGAGGAGTACGCGGAGTGCGTCGACCGCTTTCTGACGGAGTTGTACCGGGCGCTGCCCGACGTGCCGCGCGAAGAGATTCTGTGGCGCTTCCACTTTATGATGGGTGCAACGTCATATGCCATTGGCGGTGCAGATGCGCTTCAGCTGTTCACCGGCGAGTTCGATGACCGGGATCCGGCGCGACTCGAGCCGCGGCTGATGAGCTTTCTGCTCGGCGGTTTGCGTGGCGCCCTCCCGGACGGCGGTGGACAGGCGACCCAGGCGCGGCGAAGCGCCGCCTGACGCGCAGCACGGAACCTGAATGCACCGCGCCGGACGAAAGAGTGCGGCATTGAAAGACGCGAGGAGACACCGAACATGATCTGGTTACTGATTGCCCTCCCTCCCTTGGCAGTAGCGCTCGCCTACCGGCGAGCGCCTCTTTTTCACTGGCTGGTGGCGGGCGTGGCGTGGCTGGCGGTGGCGGCCGCAGCAGGGGGCTGGAATGTGCTGGTCGCCCTGGTCGTGATCGGCCTGTTTGCCGGGGTGATGCTGTTCCTGATGAACGACGGCATGCGGCGGACGAACCTGACAGCGCCGATCCTGAAGGCCTTCCGCAAGGCCCTGCCGAGCATGTCGCAGACCGAGCGGGATGCCCTCGAGGCGGGCTCGGTGTGGTGGGAGGGCGATCTCTTCGGCGGCCGGCCGAAGTGGACCCGGATGCTCGACTATCCGTGGCCGAAGCTCACCACCGAGGAGCAGCGTTTTCTCGATGAGGACACCACCGAGCTGTGCCGCCTGACCCGCGACTGGGAGGCCACCCAGAAGCAGGACCTGCCGCCTGAGGTGTGGCGCTACATCAAGGAGCGCGGCTTTCTCGGCATGATCATTCCCAAGGAGTACGGTGGCAAGGGTTTCTCGGCCTATGCCCACTCGCAGGTGGTGACCAAACTGTCCACCCGCTCGTCGGCGCCGGCCGTCACGGTAATGGTGCCCAACTCCCTCGGCCCGGCCGAGCTGCTCCTGCACTACGGCACCGAGGCTCAGAAATCCCATTACCTGCCGCGCCTGGCGCGGGGCGAGGACATCCCCGCCTTCGCGCTGACCAGCCCGTGGGCCGGTTCGGATGCGGCCTCGATTCCTGATGCCGGCGTGGTGTGCAAGGGCATGTACCAGGGCCAGGAAGTTCTCGGCATGCGGGTCAGCTTCGACAAGCGCTACATCACCCTCGCGCCGGTGTGCACGGTGTTCGGCCTGGCATTCCGCTTGTTCGACCCGGATCATCTGCTGGGGGATACCGAGGATATCGGCATCACATGCGCGCTGGTGCCGTGGAATCATCCCGGCGTGGACATCGGCCGCCGCCACTTCCCGCTCAACGCGGTGTGGATGAACGGCCCGATCCGCGGCGCCGAGGTCTTCATGCCGCTCGACTTCATCATCGGCGGGCCGGACATGGCGGGCCAGGGCTGGCGCATGCTGATGGAGTGCCTCGCTGCGGGCCGGTCGATCTCGCTGCCCGGCTCGAATACCGGCATGCAGAAGATGACGGCGCGGGCGGTCGGTGCCTATGCCCGCGTGCGCTACCAGTTCAAGACGGCCATCGGCCGCTTCGAAGGCGTCGAAGAGGCGCTCACCCGCATCGGCGCCAACACCTACATGTGTGACGCAGCGCGGGTGTTCACGGCAGGTGCCATCGACCTGGGCGAGAAGCCCTCGGTGGTGTCGGCGATCGTGAAGTATCACGTTACCGAACGGGCCCGCCAGACCGTGAATGACGGCATGGATGTGATCGGCGGCAAGGGCATCTGCCTGGGTCCGCAAAACTTCCTCGGCCGCGCCTACCAGCAGATTCCGGTGGGCATCACGGTGGAGGGGGCCAACATCCTGACCCGCTCCCTGATCCTCTTCGGCCAGGGGGCGGTCCGCTGCCACCCCTATGTGCTCGACGAGATGCACTCGGCCCAGGCCAACGATCTGGTGGCCTTCGACAAGGCCCTGTGGGGCCATGTGGGCTACACCCTGTCGAACGCGGCCCGCGCGCTGGTGATGGGCCTGACCGGCTCCCACTTCGTCGACGTGCCCGCGGATGTGGCGCCGGAGACGCGTCGCTACTACCAGCAGCTCACCCGTTTCTCGGCCGCCTTCGCCTACATTGCCGACATCTCGATGGGGACGATGGGCGGGGCGCTGAAGCGCAAGGAGAAGCTCTCGGCCCGCCTCGGCGACATCCTCTCGCTGATGTACCTGGCCTCCGCGACCCTGCGGCGCTTCGAGGCCGAGGGGCGTCGTGCCGAGGATGCGCCGCTGATGCACTGGGCGATCTGGGACTGCATGTTCCGCATCCAGCTCGCCTTCGAGGGCGTGATCGCCAACTTCCCCAGCCGATTCTTCGCCTTCTTCATTCGCCGCGTGGTGGTGTTCCCGCTGGGCCGTCCGTATGTCGTGCCCTCCGACGAGCTCGGTCACGAGGTGGCGCGCCTGCTGATCGCCCCCTCGGCCACCCGCGACCGCCTCACCTCCGATGTCTACCTGCCCAAGGACGACCTCGAGGATCCGGTCGGGGCCCTCGAGGCGGCGCTGCTCGCCACCATCGAGGCCGAGCCGATCGAGGCGCGGGTCAAGCAGGCGCTGCGTGACAAGCGCTTCAGCGCTGGCCTGCACATCGGCGACGGCATCGATGGCATCTACGCCGACGCGGCCGAGGCAGGTGTGATCACGCCCCAGGAGCTTGCGGTGATCCGACGCAAGGGCGCGCTGCGCGACAAGGTGATCCGGGTGGACGACTTCCCGTACGACTTCGGCCTGCGCGAGGCGCTGGCCGACCTCAGCGACGATGACCAGCAGCTGCGCCGCGAGGCGGCCTGAGGATTCCCCGATGAGTCAGCCCATCTACCTGGTCGACGGGGCGCGCACCCCCTTCCTCAAGGCGCGGAACGCGCCGGGGCCCTTCGCCGCCTCGGACCTCGCCACGGTCGCCGGCAGCGCGCTGCTGGCGCGCCAGCCCTTCGCGCCCGATCAGCTCGACGAGGTCATCCTCGGCTGCGCCTCGCCGTCGCCGGACGAAGTGAACATCGGCCGCGTCGTGGCCCTGCGCATGGGTTGCGGCCAGAAGGTGCCCGGCTGGACCGTGATGCGCAACTGCGCCAGCGGCATGCAGGCGCTGGATTCGGCCATGGCCAACATCCAGTCCGGCCGCGCCGATCTGGTGCTGGCCGGTGGCGTCGATGCCCTGTCCCGCGCGCCGCTGCTGTTCTCCGATGCCATGGTGCGCTGGCTGTCGGGCTGGTACGCGGCCCGCTCGCTGGGCGAGCGGCTGGCGCTGGTCAAGCGCTTCCGTCCGGGCTATCTGGCGCCGGTGATCGGCATCATGAAGGGCCTCACCGACCCGGTGGTGGGCCAGCTGATGGGCCAGACCGCCGAAAACCTCGCCTACCGTTTCGAGATCACCCGCGAGGACATGGATGCCTTCGCGGTGCGCAGCCACCAGCGCGTCAGCGCGGCCCAGCAGGCGGGCCACTTCGACGCCGAGCTGGTGCCCCTGTTCGAATCCGACGGCACCCTGCACCCGGCCGACGACGGCGTGCGCCACGATTCGTCGATGGCCGGCCTGGCCAAGCTCAGGCCCTTCTTCGACAAGAAGTACGGCCGCGTCACTGCGGGCAACAGCTCGCAGATCACCGACGGCGCGGCCTGGCTGATCCTGGCCTCCGAGGCGGCGGTCGAGCGTCATGGGCTGACCCCTCGCGCCCGCATTACCGACAGCCAGTGGGCCGGGCTGGCCCCCGAGCAGATGGGCCTGGGGCCGGTTCATGCGGCCACCCCGATCCTCCAGCGCCACGGCCTGGGCCTGAACGATCTCGACGCCTGGGAGATCAACGAGGCCTTCGCGGCCCAGGTCATCGGGTGCCTGCGGGCCTGGCAGGACGCGGACTACTGCCGCGACGAACTGGGCCTGGATGGCCGGCTGGGGGCCCTCGACGATACCCGGCTCAACATTGACGGCGGCGCCATCGCCCAGGGCCACCCGGTGGGCGCCTCGGGCGCGCGCATCGTCCTGCACCTGTTGCAGGTGCTGGAGCGCACGGGCGGTCAGCGGGGCATCGCGAGCATCTGTATCGGCGGTGGACAGGGCGGTGCGATGCTGGTGGAGCGCTGCGCATGATGCGATCGATCAATCCGGCTTACGTCCGCAATCGGCACCGGGGGGAAACCCCTGCCTCCACCCGATGCCGGTTGCGGCGTAAGCCCCTGGGGAGTGGCGCATGAGTGCGCAGTACCGACACTGGCAGCTGGAGCGGGCACCCGACGGCGTCACCTGGCTGCGCTTCGACAAGGCTGGTTCCAGCACCAACACCTTCTCGGCCCAGGCCCTCGGCGAGTTCGAGCAGATTCTCGAGCGCCTCGGACGGGAGCGTCCGAAGGGGCTGATCATTGCGTCCGCCAAGTCGGCCGGCTTCATTGCCGGAGCCGACATCGAGGAGTTCACGCAGATCGAGTCCGGCGCCGAGGCACGTCGCCAGGTGGAGCGCGGATGGACGCTCTTCAATCGCCTCGCCGACGTGAGCTATCCCACCCTCGCGCTGATTCGCGGGCATTGCATGGGCGGTGGCCTCGAGATGTCCCTGGCCTGCCGCTACCGCATCGCGGTGGATGAGCCGGGCACGCGGATGGCGCTGCCGGAAGTCATGCTCGGCATCGTGCCGGCCTGGGGTGGCATGCTCCGCCTGCCCCGTACCATCGGGCCGGCGGCCGCGCTCGACCTGATGCTGACCGGCAAGTCGGTCAATGCCAGGAAGGCAAAGTCGCTGGGCCTGGTGGACGAGTGTGTGCCGGTGCGCGTCATGGAGAACGCGGCGCAGATGCTGGTGACCTCCGGGCGCGAGCCGCGCCGGCTGCCGCTGCTGCAGAAGCTGCTGAACGGCCCGGCGAAGCGCATCGTCGCGGACAAGGCCCGCAAGCAGGTGGCCAAGAAGGCACGGCGCGAGCACTACCCGGCGCCCTACGCGATCATCGACATCTGGGAGCGCTTCGGTGGCGACGCGCTGGCGGTGCCGGCGGACGATCCGGCCTCCCTCGAGGCGATCTTCCGTTCGCCGACCGCGCGCAACCTGATCCGCGTGTTCTTCCTGCAGGAACGCCTGAAGGGCTTCGGCAAGGAGAGCGATTTCAGCGCGAAACGGGTGCACGTGATCGGTGCCGGCGTGATGGGCGGCGACATCGCCGCCTGGTGCGCCCTGCGCGGCATGACCGTGACGCTGCAGGACCAGACGGCCGAGCGCATCGGCCCCGCCATCGGCCGCGCCGGCAAGCTCTTCGCGCGCCGCCTGCGCAGCGACAAGCGGGCCGAGCGCTTCGCGATGGACCGCCTGATCGCCGACCCCCAGGGCCACGGCGTACGCCATGCCGACGTGATCATCGAGGCCATCTTCGAAGACCTGGACGTCAAGCGCGGCCTGTTCGCCGACCTCGAAGCCCGCGCCCGGCCGGACGCGATCCTCGCCACCAATACCTCGAGCCTGCGCATCGAGGACATTGCCGAGGGCCTGCAGCGACCCGAGCGGCTCGTCGGCATCCACTTCTTCAACCCGGTCGCGATGCTGCCCCCGGTCGAGGTGGTGCGCGGCGAGGGGACCGACGAGACGGTGTTGCGACAGGCGCTGGCCTTCGTGCGCGCCATCGACAAGCTGCCGCTGCCGGTCGAGAGCGCACCGGGCTTCCTGGTCAATGCCGTGCTCGGGCCCTACATGCTCGAGGCCATGCGCTGTGTCGACGAAGGCACGCCGCCCGAAGTCGTGGACCGGGCGCTGGTGGACTTCGGCATGCCGATGGGGCCGATCGAACTGGCAGACACGGTGGGCCTGGACATCGCGATGGCCGCCGGCAAGGCGCTCACCGGGGGCGCGGCCGCCACCCCGCCGCGGCGCCTGGCCGAGCAGGTGTCGGCTGGGCATCTGGGGCGGAAGTCGGGCCGTGGCTTCTATACCTGGGACGACGGCAAGGCACAGAAGGAACCGGTCTCCGAGGTGCCGCCCGGATTGGCCGAACGGATAATCGAGCCGCTGCTCGCCGCGACCCGCCGCTGTGTCGAGGCGGGCGTGGTGGCCGACGCCGATCTCGCGGACGCCGGCGTGATCTTCGGCACGGGTTTCGCACCCTTCACGGGCGGTCCGATGCACTATGGCGCTGCCCGGGGCGATGCGCCCCCCCAACCCGAGACCGACGCCCCATGACCACCGAAATGCCCGTCACGCTGCCCGACAACCGCGAACTCGTCCTGCGTGTGATGCCGATGCCGGCCGACACCAACCCGATGGGCGACGTCTTTGGGGGCTGGATCATGGCCCAGGTGGACGTGGCCGGCGCCGTGCCGGCGATTCGCCGGGCGAGGGGCCGCGTGGCAACCGTCGCGGTGAATTCATTCCTGTTCAAGCAACCCGTCTCGGTGGGCGACCTGCTGAGCTTCTACGCACGCGTGGTGCGGGAGGGCCGCACCTCGGTCACCGTCGATGTGGAGGTCTATGCCGAGCGACACCCGGAAAACCCGCTGGTGGTCAAGGTGACCGAGGCCCAGCTGACTTACGTGGCCGTCGATGGCGATGGCGAGAAGCGGGCCCTTCCGGCACCCGCGTGAACCTTTTTCCCCGTGGCCATCGAGGCCGCGGACCCCGTCGTGTGCAGGTGCCGCAGAGCACCAGCCGCGCATTGCAGCACCTGATCCGATGTCTGGAGGAGACAAGAAGATGAAGAAGCAACTGATTGCACGCATCGCCCCCGTGGCCGCCGCCCTGCTGGCGAGTTCCACGGCGGGCGCCGCCGGCTTCCAACTGCTGGAGCAGAACGGCAGTGGTGTCGGGAACGCCTTTGCCGGTTCGGCGGCCGTCGCCGAGAACGCCAGCACGGTGTACTTCAACCCGGCCGGGATGACGAAGCTCAGCGGCGACCGTCAGGTCTCCCTCGGGCTGGACATCATCCGCCTCGGCTTCGAGTTCAAGGACGAGGGCAGCACGGCGCCCGCGCTGACCGCGAGCTCGAACGATGACGGGGGCGACGCGGGCGGAATGAACTACATCCCGAACGCCTACTTCGCGATGAAGCTGACACCCCAGTTGGCCTTCGGCCTGGGCATCGGTGCCCCCTTCGGCCTCAAGACCGAGTACGAAGACGACTTCATGGGCCGCTTCCTGGCGATCAACTCGGACATCAAGACCTACAACATCAACCCCTCGGTGGCCTATCAGATCAATGAGCAGTTCTCGGTCGGTTTCGGGCTGAACTACCAGAAGATCGAGGCCGAGCTGTCCAATGCGGTCAATTTCTCGGGTCTGCTGGCCCAGGCCGGGATCGGCGTCTTCCCCGGCCTCGAGGGCGTCGGCACCGTGTCGGCGGACGACTTCTCGTGGGGCTGGAACGTGGGCGTGCTATTCGAGCCGAGCCCGACCACCCGGGTCGGTGTGTCCTATCGTTCGAAGATCAAGCACGAGCTGACAGGCACCGTCACCTTCGAGCGTCCCGACTCCGGCAACCCGCAGCTCAATGGCGCGATGGCCGCCGGCGCCCCCAACGGTCCGGTCGAGGCCGAGGTCGAGCTGCCGGACACCTTCCTGATCAGTGCCCATCAGCAGCTGAACGACCAGTGGACGATGCTGGGCGACATCTCGTGGACCGGCTGGTCGTCGCTGCAGTCACTCGACATCATGCGCACCGGCGGCACCGAGCTGTCGAGCGAGACGCTGAAGTGGCGCGACACCTGGCGCATCGCGCTGGGCGCCAACTACCGGTACAGCGACAAGGTGAAGCTCAAGTTCGGCGTGGCCTACGATCAGTCGCCGGTCGAGACCGAGCACCGCCTGGCCCGCCTGCCCGATGCCAACCGCATCTGGCTGTCGATCGGCTCCCAGTACCAGGTCAGCCCGGCGATGGTCATCGATGTGGGCTATGCGCATCTCTTCATCAACGATCCGAAGATCGACGCCGACGGCGACAACGCGGCCGCCAACGGCAACCTGGTGGGCAGCTACAAGGCGAGCGTGGACATCCTGGGCGTGCAGATGACCTACAACTTCTGATTTTTTACCCAGGCGCGGCAGCCGGTCTGGCTGCCGCGCCGCATTCAGCGCCAGCCGTCGCCGGGCCCCGCCCGAACCCGTTTCCAGAGCAGGACGGCCGCGCCGAGGAGAACTCATGAGTAAACTCGTCATCCGCAAGGTGGCCGTCCTGGGCGCCGGCGTGATGGGGGCCCAGATCGCCGCCCATTGCGCCAACGCCGACGTGCCGGTGGTGCTGTTCGACCTGCCGGCCCGGGAAGGCAAGCCCAACGGCGTCGTCGACAAGGCCCTGGCCGGATTGAAGAAGCTGCAGCCAGAGCCTTTCTGCGGCAAGGACCGCGTCGCCTACGTGGACGCCGCCAACTACGACCAGCACCTGGCCCAGCTGGCCGAGTGCGACCTGATCATCGAGGCCATCGCCGAGAAGATGGAATGGAAGCTCGACCTCTATGCGAAGGTCGCGCCCCACATCCGGCCGGACGCGATCTTCGCGTCGAACACCTCGGGTCTGTCGATCAACAGCCTGTCGGAGGGCATGCCGGCCGAGTTGCGCAGCCGCTTCTGCGGCGTGCACTTCTTCAATCCGCCACGCTACATGGCGCTGGTGGAGCTGATCCCCACCGCCACCACCGACGCGGCGATGCTCGACGGCCTGGAGACCTGGCTGACGACGAAGCTTGGCAAGAGCATCGTGCGCGCCAAGGACACCCCGAACTTCGTCGCCAACCGGGTCGGGGTCTTCTCGATGCTGGCGGTGATGCACCACACCGCCCGTATGGGCCTCGGCTTCGACGAGGTGGACGCCCTCACCGGCCCGCGCATCGGCCGGCCCAAGAGCGCCACCTACCGCACCGCCGACGTGGTTGGTCTCGACACCCTCGCCCACGTCATCCACACCATGCAGGCGACCCTGCCGGATGACCCGTGGCACGGCTACTACGCCGCGCCGGCCTGGCTCTCCGGCCTGATCGACAAGGGCGCCCTGGGCCAGAAGACCCGCGCCGGGATCTTCCGCAAGGAAGGCAAGCAGATCGTCGTGCTCGACCTGGCGAAGCAGGACTACCGCCCCAGCGGCGCCGAGGTGGCGCCCGAGGTGGCGGACATCCTCAAGCAGCGCGACCCGGTCGAGAAGTTCGCCCGGCTGCGGGCCAGCGAGCACCCCCAGGCGCGCTTCCTGTGGGCCATCTTCCGCGATGTCTTCCACTACTGCGCCGTGCATCTGGCGGACATCGCCGACAACGCCCGCGACGTGGACTTCGCCATGCGCTGGGGCTTCGGCTGGAGCCAGGGGCCGTTCGAGACCTGGCAGGCTGCCGGCTGGCAGGCCATCGCCGAGGCGATTCGCGACGACATCGCCGCGGGCGAGGCCATGAGCGACGCGCCGCTGCCCGCCTGGGTGTTTGCGCGCGCCGGCGTGCATGAGGCGGCGGGCTCCTATTCGGCCTCGGCCGATGCCCTTCAGCCGCGCTCCGATCTCGCCGTCTACCGGCGCCAGCTCTACCCCGAGCAGGTCCTGGGCGAGACGCCGCCGGACCGCGGCGAGACCCTGTGGGAGAACGAGGGCGTGCACCTGTGGCGCCGCGCTGACCTCGACGCCGGCATCGGCGTCCTGTCGATCACCTCGAAGATGCACGCCATCGGCAGCGAGGTGCTGGACGGCGTCCTCGAGGCGGTCGCCCGTGCCGAGCGGGACCTGGATGGCCTGGTGATCTGGCACGAGCCGCCGTTCGCGGTCGGCGCCAACCTGATGCAGGTCACCGAGGCCATCAAGGCCGGCCAGTTCGACCTGCTAGAGCGCACCGTCGCGAAGTTCCAGCAGACCTCGATGGCCCTGCGCCACGCGATGGTGCCCACCGTGGCCGCGGTGCAGGGCATGGCCCTGGGCGGCGGCTGCGAGTTCGTGATGCACGCGGCCCACCGGGTGATGGCGCTGGAGAGCTACGTCGGGCTGGTCGAGGCGGGCGTCGGGCTGATCCCGGCCGGCGCCGGCTGCAAGCACTTCGCGGTGCAGGCCGACGCGCTGGCCCGGCGATCCGCCGGCGGCGACGTCTTCGCGTATGTCCAGAACATGTTCCAGACGGTGGCCATGGCGACCGTCGCGAAGGGCGCTCGCGAGGCGATCCAGCTCGGCTTCGCGCGATCTTCGGACGACATCGTCTTCAACCCGAACGAACTGCTCCATGTGGCCCTGCACCGGGCGCGGGCGATGGCCGAGGCCGGCTACCAGCCGCCTCAGGTCGAGCGCGGCATTCGCGTCGCCGGCCGGGACGGCATCGCCACCTGCGAGATGATGCTGGTGAACATGCACGGCGGCGGCTTCATCTCCGACCACGACTACACCGTGGCGAAGGCCGCGGCCACCGCCCTGTGCGGGGGCGAAGTCAGCACCGGCAGCCGGGTCGATGCCCAGTGGATCCTCGATGTGGAGCGGGCGCTCTTCGTCGAGCTGCTGAAAAACGAGAAGACCCAGCAGCGCATCGTGCACATGCTGGAAACCGGCAAGCCGCTGCGCAACTGAGGAGACAGACCATGAGCAAACCCATTCAGGACGCCTACCTGGTCGCCGCCACGCGCACCCCGGTCGCCAAGAAGGGCGGCATGTTCCGCCACGTCCGGCCCGACGACATGCTGGCCCACGTGCTGCGCGCCGTGGTGGCCCAGGTGCCGGGTCTCGACCCGGCCGAGATCGGCGACGTGATCACCGGCTGCGCGATGCCGGAGGCCGAGCAGGGCATGAACGTGTCGCGCATCGGCCTGCTGCTGGCCGGCCTGCCCGACACGGTGCCGGGCCTCACCATCAATCGCTTCTGCTCGTCCGGCGTGCAGGCCGTGGCCGACGCCGCTGCCCGCATCCGCCTCGGCGAAGCCGACGTGATGATCGCCGCCGGCACCGAGTCGATGACCGTGATGCCGCAGATGACCGGCAACAAGACCTCGATCAGCCCGGCCATCTTCGAGAAGGACGAAAACGTGGCCATCGCCTACGGCATGGGGCTGACCGCCGAGAAGGTGGCGATGAAGTGGCAGGTGAGCCGCGAGGACCAGGACGCCTTCGCGGTCGAATCCCACCGCCGCGCGGTGGCGGCCATCGCCGCCGGCCACTTCAAGGACGAGATCACGCCGCTGACGGCACGCACCCATGTACCCGGCGAGGGCGGCACGGTGCGGGTGATCGAGACCCTGTGCGACACCGATGAAGGCCCGCGGCCCGATTCCTCGCTCGAGAAGCTGGCGAAGCTGCGGCCGGTATTCGCCGGGCGGGGCTCGGTCACGGCCGGCAACAGCTCGCAGATGTCGGACGGCGCCGCGGCGGTGCTGCTGATGTCGGAGGCCGCGGTCAAGCGCACCGGCGCCACCCCGATCGCCCGTTTCGCCAGCTATGCGGTGGCCGGCGTGCCGCCCGAGGTGATGGGCATCGGCCCGGTGGAGGCGATTCCGCGCGCGCTGAAGGCCGCCGGGCTGGAACAGGGCCAGCTCGACTGGATCGAGCTCAACGAGGCCTTCGCGGCCCAGTCGCTGGCGGTGATGCGCACCCTCGACCTCGATCCGGCCAAGGTCAATCCCCAGGGCGGCGCCATCGCCCTCGGCCACCCGTTGGGGGCCACCGGCGCGATCCGGACCGCGACGATCCTGTCGGCGATGCAGCGCGACCCGAAGCTGCGTGTCGGCATGGTCACGATGTGCATCGGCACCGGCATGGGGGCCGCGGGGATCTTCGAGCGGGTCTGAGCCAGAAACGGTGGTGTTGGTGCCCCCCGGTCAGGGGACGTGCCGACATCGCCGGGTGTGGCAGCGACCGGGTTGCACTATCGACGTCGGCAGGCGCGGCGGATCAGTGCATCGCTGCCAAACAGGGCCAGCCCGATCGGCAGGGCGGCTGCCACCCCGCATACCCAGAAAATGGCGCTGAACTCGCCAACCCAGAACCAGTCGCGCGCAGCGAAGATTCCGAACAGCGTGCCGATGCCGAGCAGGACGACGCGATCGAGCCGCATCGAGGGCTGCGCCTTGTCACCCGGTATGCGCTCGGTCGCTGCGGGGGGTGGGGCGCTGGCTGTCGCGTTCCGGTTGATCGGGGTCGTCGCGAGCCCTGGTCCGATGAGCCGTGTCTCGAGGGTGGGCTCGACGAGCTCGCGCGGGCGCGTGATGGCGAACCAGAGTGCCGCTGCCAAGCAGAGCGCTGCGGGCAGGGTCCAGAAGGGAATCGTCAGCTGTCCGAGTGTCACGGAGGCATCGAGCTTGGCCGTCCACAAGGTGATCACGAGCCCGGCGGCCAGAACCATGCGGACCTCGCCCCCCTTGCCCGGCAAGGCCTTTGCGTTCCCAAGCGGCGCTTCCAGTTGTGCGCCGCAGGCGGGGCAGAGGAAGCCTTCGCGAAAGCCCTGCCTGAAGCCGTCCACGGCATTCGAATACGGGAACTCGTGCCGGCAGGCACAACACTGGTAGTTCATGGCCTAGGGTCTGTGGACATTTGTATGGCGGTCGCGCTGTGGTCTGCTGGGTTCGAGGACAAGGCGCGCCGACGCGGCCTGGGTGGCCCCCCCCAGACAAGGAGGCATAACGCGGTCAACGGGCCCAGCAGACCACAGCCCAACGGGTTGAGGCTGTGAGCCCGCGCTACTTCGTTGCGCTCGTCGCCAAGGCGGCCACCCTTGCCTTCCTCCCGCGCCTTGTGGCACAGGCTCAAAGTCTCAACGCGATCCGCCATACAAATGTCCACAGACCCTAGCCGCCACACTGCTTCTCCATCGCTTCCCGTGCCCGGCGGATGTCCTCGCCGCCAGCGCGGGCGCCGGGGCGGGTCAGCTGGGCGACGCGCTCGCGCATGTCCGCGCAGCGGCTGGCGGAGCGCACATCCTTGGCGGCCTGGCGGGCAGCGGTGCGCATGCTGTCCCCGTCGACCCCGCGGCAGGCTTCGCGGTACTCCGCCCGCGCCCGCTCCAGCGCGGCTTCCCGATCTGCCCCGTCGAGGTAGGCCCGCCGGCCCTCGCTGTCCCGCCCGTACACCGGGCCCCCCGCTTTCAGGATGCCCAGCTGCTGGCGGGCCAGGCCGCAGCGCTGAATGCGGGCCTCGGCCTCCTGCTCGCGCTGGGCTGCGCTGGCCTCGCGGTCGCGGGCGACGGCGGCGTCGCGATTGGCGGCCTCGCGCTGGCGCTGCAGTCGCTCGCGTTCCGGTTCGAGATCCTTCGGTGGCGGGAGCGGTCGCAGTTCGAGCCGTCGCGCGGCCTGATCTGGTGGTGGCGTTGCGGAATAGTGGGTGACACCGTTGGCGTCCTTCCACCGATAGACGTCGGCCGCCCCGCAAAGCGTGGCGAAGGAGAGCAGGGCCGTGCCCGCCAGCAGGGTGCGCAGGGCGGGCCGGAGGCGCGGGTGATGGAATCGGGGAGACATGGCGTGGATCCGCAGGAATGCGCCTGGCATTGTAGCGGTCGCGGAAGGCCGGGGCGCTGGCAATCCGTCGCCAGCGTGACTCATGCCCGCGAGTCCCGCGACGCGCGGACAGCAGCGGGGTTCAGCCCGCTCCCGACTGCACGCACTCAGGGCAGGGCGGGCGGCGCGTCGGACAGGGTGCGCAGGTAGGCGATCAGGTTGGCTCGCTCGGCTGTCTCGTCGATGCCGACGAAGTTCATCTCGCGGCCCGGCACGGCGCGTTCGGTGTCGGTCAGGTAGTAATCGAGGGTCGCGTAGGTCCAGATCTTGCCCACCCCTTGCATCGCGGCCGAGTAGCGGAAACCGGTGTGGGTGCCGGCGGTGCGGCCGAAGACGTTCCAAAGGTGGGGGCCGGTGAAGTTCTCGCCGTTCCTGTCGCCGTCGTGGCACTGGGAACACTTGCGATCAAAGTAGCGGGCGCCGGCATCAAGGTCTGCGTTGCGGATCGCGGTGGCCATCGACTCACTCAGGGCCGGGTCGAACTGCGCCAGCGGACCTTCGGCGTGGGCGGCCGTGGCGAGGAAGAAGATGAGCGACAGGGTGGGCAGACGGAGGGTCATGGCGGCGGGCTGGTCAGGCATGAGCATGGACCGGGGAAAGAGGGGACGGGGCAGGCCCGCATTGGCGGGAGTCTGTTCGCACGGTCGGCGCCGGCGGGGACCGTTCCTGTCGCGGCGCCTGCGGTCCTGCCCCACCGATTTAGAGCGGGGCGGGGCAACGAAGTTCAGCGCTGCGGCCAGACCGCTCGTCCGGTCGGGCCGCAGGGCGTTTCAACGGTCGCGCCCGAGTCGGTACAGGGCGACACTGGCCATGAAATTGGGCTCGTCCACCACCACCTTGCCTTCGTCGAAGGCGAGCCCCTCGCGGATGGCGATGCCTTCGTCCGCGCACAGCGCCTCGAAATCGGCAATGGTGAAGAAGCGCACGTTGGGGGTGTTGAACCACTGGTGTGGCAGGCTCTCCGAGACCGGCATCCGTCCATTGATGATGGACTGCCGGTGACGCCAGTAGGCAAAGTTCGGGAAGCTGACGACCGCTTCGTGGCCCACGCGCAGCATCTCGGCGAGGATGCCCTGGGTGTTGTGGATGGCCTGCAGCGACAGACTCATGATGACGTGGTCGAAGGCGTTGTCCTCGATGCCGGCCAGGCCCTGCTCCAGGTCGAGCTGCAGCACGTTGATGCCGTTGCGGATGCTCGCCAGCATGCGGTCCGGCTCGTTCTCGACGCCATAGCCGCGGACCTGTCGCACATCGCCAAGGTACTTGAGCAGGCTGCCGTCGCCACAGCCCAGGTCGAGCACCCGCTCGCCGGGCTGGATCCACGAGGCGATGACTTCGTAGTCGTAGCGTTGATAGGCCATGATCACCCCGCGATATTGTCGAAGTAGGCCCGCAGCACGCCGTGGTAGAGCGGGTCATCGAGCAGGAAGGAGTCGTGGCCGGCGTGGCAGTCGATCTCGGCGTAGCTGACGCGTTTGTCGCTATGGACCAGGGCGTTGACGATCTCCTTCGATCGCCCGGGAGAAAAACGCCAGTCGGTCGAGAACGACACCACCAGGAAGTCGGCCGACGCCACGGAAAGCGCCTTCGTCAGGTCACCGCCATGGCCGGCAGCGGGGTCGTAGTAGTCGAGCGCCTTGGTGGTCAGCAGGTAGGTGTTGGCGTCGAAGTAGCCCGGGAACTTCTCGCCCTGGTAGCGCAGGTAGGACTCCACCTCGAACTCCACGTCGTAGCTGTAGATGGGCTTGCCATGGCGCAGCCGGCGGCCGAATTTCTCGTCCATCGAGTCGTCGGACAGGTAGGTGATGTGGCCCACCATGCGGGCCTGGGACAGCCCCCGGGCCGGTACCACGCCGTGCTCGTAGTAGTGGCCACCATGGAAGTCCGGGTCCTTCAGGATGGCCTGGCGCGCGACCTCGTTGAAGGCGATGTTCTGCGCCGTCAGCCTGGGCGCCGAGGCGATCACCACCGCATGGGCGATCCGGTCCGGATACTGGATCGCCCAGTTCATGGCCTGCATGCCACCCAGGCTGCCGCCGACCACCGCGGCGAACCGCTCGATGCCAAGGTGGTCCGCGAGGCGGGCCTGGGAATCGACCCAGTCCTCGACCGTGACGAAGGGGAAGTCGGCGCCCCATGGCTTGCCGGTCGCCGGGTTGACGCTCTGTGGCCCGCTGCTGCCGTAGCAGCCGCCCAGATTGTTGACCCCGATGACGAAGAAGCGGTTGGTGTCGAGAGGCTTGCCCGGGCCGATCAGGTTGTCCCACCAGCCCGGATTGTCGGGCTGGTCGGCATAGGTACCGGCGAGGTGATGTGAGCCGGACAGGGCATGGCAGACGAGGACGGCGTTGGAGCGGTCGGCGTTGAGCTGGCCGTAGGTTTCGTAGACCAGCTCGAAGCCGGGCAGCGTGCGCCCGCAGCGGAGCGCGAGCGGAGCGTCGAAGCGCGCCCGGCTGGGGCTGACGACGCCTACCGAAGCGGCGGTGTTCATGGTGCGTGTGACTCCTGCGCGGCCGCTCGTGACGGCCGCAAAAAAACCCGGTCGGCTGTTGGCTCGGACCGGGTTGCCCTCGCTTTAGCCGTATTTGTTGAGCGCCCGCAAGCTGATAGTCAAATCGGCGCTGTGTTGCGAAATTAGCCTGCGCCAGCGTCCTTGTCAAACGCCGTGGCCTGCTCGCCGGTGACGCCGGGGGGCGCCATGTGCCTGGCCGGCATCACCGCTGGCTCGGGCTCCCACAGCCGGAGGTAGGCATCCGAGCGGTTGAAGAGCACGTCGTCGAGACGGGCCAGCCGGTCGCTCGGCCGAGGGGCTGCGGGCCTGCCGATGGCCGAGTAGCCGATGCCCAGCCGGTCGCCATCGACCTCCAGCCCGATCAGATCGAGAACGGTGGGCAGCATGTCGAAGTGGGTGACGTCCTCGGTGTTTTTCGCCAGCCGCCTGTCACCGTTGATGAGCAGGTTGAAGACGGTCCGGTTGGGTTCTGCGATCAGCTTCTCGTACGCGGTGTTGCCCATCGCCAGGTGGTCGCCCTGGATCACGATGGCCACCTGGTCGAGCAGGCCGCGTTCGATGATGTGCTCGACGAACTCGGCGACCTGGTTGGCCGAGCACTCGACGATGCCCTCGAAGTCGCTCACGCCCTTGCCCGAGCAGCGGTGGCTCAACAGGCCGTACGGGTGGTGGGTGTCGATCGTCAGCACCGACAGGTTGAACGGTCGCTTGCGTGCGACGAGCCGGTCCAGTTCCTCGCGCGCGCGGGCGAAGAGGTCGTCGTCGTGAAGACCCCAGCCGCTCATGTCCTCGGCCCGGGCACCGAGGGCCAGCCACTCCTCGCGCCCCATGATCCTGTCGTAGTGGTGATCCTCGAAGAACTTGCCGACCCCCGCAAAGGCGAGGCTCGAGCCATTCAGGAAGACGTTGGTGTAGCCGCGATCGTGAAGGATGTCGCCGAGGCAGCGGGCGCGGGGCAGGAAGCGGCTGGCCTGCTCGCCCTGGTCGTTGCCACCGAACATGCCCAGCGACCGGAGCGGCACTCCGCACTGGGTCGCCACGATGCCCGCGATGGTGAAGTGGGCGCCCCGCTTCTCCCGGTAGTTATCGAATGAGACCCCGTGCGGCTTCAGGCGGTTGAGCCGCGCCAGCAGGTCGCGTCCGAAGCGAGCCGGGTCGGCGTAGGTGTTCTCCAGGCTCTCGACGTAGATCATCACCAGGCTGCGTGGCTTCTCGCCGCGGATCCGCACGCCCTTCGGGTCCACATACGCGGTCGCGAAGTGATCCGGGCCGAGGTAGCTGCCGACATAGTCCGCGATGCCCATGGCGTGGATGAAGTAGGCGCTGCCGAGCGCCGGGATGAGCAGGTAGAACCGGTAGCGGATCAGGGTGTGGCAGGCGCCGAGCGCCCGCTCCGCCGGGTCGGCCAGATGGGCGGCGAGCTGCCGCAGCCTGTTGCCCCAGGCAAGCAGCGCCTGCCGTGCCCCCATGCGCGCCACGGCTGTCACCAGCGCGTCACACAACAGGAGCAGGATGGCAACGCCAAGGGCCGGGAGCAGCATCCGCCATATGAAGCGCCAGGTGAGCGCCGGATCGGAGGCGAACAGCGCCGACGAGCCGAAGCCCAGGTGATAGAGCACCTGGTCAACGGAAACTTCGCCGAATTCGCTTTGAATCCAGAGGGGAATCGCAAACAGCAGGGTGCCGGCCAGATAGCCGGAAAACTTCAGGGCGTGGCGCATTGCCTCACCGCGTTCGGCGGTCGGGGCCGCCCGCGTCGAAAAACCAGGTGGGCGATTCTAGGCCTGAGCGTCAGGTAAACGGGGGGTTTGCCACACGCCCTTACGATGCTGTTGCCGCGGCAGGCGGGTCAGAACATGCGGCAAAGCTGCATCAGGCCGGCGGCGTCCGCAGCGATCAGGGAGAGGGCGATGCCGAGCAGGGCGGCCGCCCGAACGATGTGGCCCCGAGCGAGGCCGGGTTGCTTGTGCTTGAGCCGCCCCCACAGAACCCCCTCGCCAAGGCCGACCAGGCCACATACCCCGATGATCGGAATCGAAATGAAGAAGAACAGGAAGGCGGCATCGCTCGGGTCGCTGCAGACGGGGCGGTAGCGGGGATCTGCGTGACCACCGATGTAGGCGAGTCCGCCGACGATCAGCGCGATACCGCCAAGGGTGAAAAAGAGCGGCCAGGTGAACGCGGCCTGGGCGGCGCGCCAGGCGTCCTGAAAATCGCGCTTGCTGATCAACATGTTTGTACCCCGCTGCCGCCGTGTCTTATATAAGTGACTGAAAACGGCCGGATTCCGACGCTCTTTAGCGCAGCTTGGTCGGCGACACGTTCTGCCACAAGCCGTCATGCGTGGTTTCGTGACAGGCGCCACAGGGCAGCTGACGCCATCGTCATGCTCGCGGCGAGCAGCATCGCAAGGAATGCCGTCGCGCGGGCGCCCAGCGCTGCCTCACACCAGGCAAAGGCCATCGGTGCTGCCGCGGCAACCAGGAAGCCGGGTGCCAGCAGGCGACCGACGAGCTGGCCGTAGACCCGCGTGTCGAAGAGGACCAGTGGCAGGCTGCCGCGGGTGATCGTGACCAGGCCATTGCCCGCGCCGTAGAGCACCGCGAAGGCCAGCCCGCCGGCAATGCCGAGGGGCGCTGGCAGGGTCGCGGCAAAGGCCAGGGGCAGCACCGCTGTGGCGACGAGATTGAGCGTGGCCGGATGCCAGTGGTGGCCGAACAGGACCTCGACGAGGCGTGCCGCGGTCTGGCCGACACCGCGCAGCGCGGCGAGCGGAATGGCCAGGGCTGCGCCGAGGCCGAGGGCGGCCATCAGGCCGATCATGTGTGAGGACATCGCCGCGTTGAGCAGGCCGGCGCAGGTCACCACCCACGCGAACAGCCAGGCGCAGGCCAGGTGGTGGCGCTCGCTGCGGCGGCCCGGGGCGGGCCGCGGCGTGTGGGCGCCAGGTGGCGCGACGTCGTCGGGAATCCTGCGGTGGAGCGCCAGCGTGGCGAGGGACAGGGCGGCGTAGACCAGCAGGGCGCCGCGCCAGCCCAGCGCGCCGATCAGGGCGTGGCCCAGGGGCCAGAATACGGTCGATGCCAGACCGCCGAGCAGGGTGATGCGGGAAATGGCCGCACGCGCGCCGCTGCCGGCGATGCGGGCGAGCGCGGCGAAGGCCGCGTCGTAGAGGAACAGCCGCATCGCCACGCCGAGGACGATCCAGCCCAGGTAGTAGACCGGCAACGAGTGGGCGCCCGCCAGCAGGCTGCAGCCGACGGCACACAGGACGGAGCCGCTGCTCATGACGACGCGGCCACCCCGGCGGTCGATCCAGCGGCCCACCCGCGCCGAAATCAGGCCCATCACCACCAGCGCCAGCGAGTAGCCCCCATGGACCGCGGTCGGCGACCAGCCGGTTTCCTCGATGATGGCGTCGGCGAAGACGCCGATCAGGTAGTAGGAGATGCCCCAGCAGACCAGTTGCGAAGTGCCCAGCACCGTGACCAGCCCGCGCGGGACGAGGGCCGGGGGCATGCTCAGGCGGGAATCAGCCGGGTTCGGGTCTTGAGGCGCGGGTAGAGGGCGTCGGTGTCCGCTTCGAACAGGACGCCGGGGTCCATCGGCAGCACATGCCAGGACGCCTGCTGCAGCTCGCGCTCGAGCTGTCCGGGCGCCCAGCCCGCGTAGCCGGCATAGATCCGCAGGGCTGCCGGCCGCATGCCCGCTTCCAGCATGCGGCCGAGTGCCCGCAGGTCGAGCCCCATGTACACATCCGGCGCGATGGTCAGGACCCCGGGCGGCTCGGTGCCGAAGCGCGCAATGTAGAACAGGGTCTTGTGATTGACCGGGCCGCCCAGGAAGACCGGCTCGCCACCGCCCGGCAGTTCCTCGAAGCGGGGCAGGATCTGTTCGCGGGTGAAGCGGGTCGGGCGGTTCAGGATGACACCCAGGGGGCCGCCGGGCCCATGGCGCATGACCATCAGCACGGTCTCGCGGAAACGCGGATCGCCCATCTTGTCCGAGGCGACCAGCAGGATGGTGTCCTGGGCGCTGCCTCCGTGGTCATGGGGGCGCGCCAGCACGGGGTCGAGCCAGGGCAGGCCGGCGAGGACCAGCAGATGGCGGAGGGCGGTGCGACGGGTCGTCATGGCGTCAAGACTAGCCGGCATCGGCCGCCCCGTCACCTGTTGCCGATGCGCGGGCATCCGGGTTTACTGGCAGCTTCGCGCACGCATGCGCCAGCCGGGTACGGGGGCCGACTATGGGCCAGGGAGTGAGCTTGATCGGGGCGCCGACCGACATCGGTGCCGGCATGCGGGGGGCGTCGATGGGACCGGAGGCGCTTCGCGTCGCCGGAATCGCCGGACGCCTGCGGGACTGGGGGCTGGAGGTGGAGGATCGGGGCAATGTCGCGGGGCCGCCCAATCCGTGGCGCCCGGCCCGCCACGGCTATCGCCACCTCGAAGAGGTCGTGGCCTGGAACCAGGCGGTGCACGACGCGGTGCTGGCCGAGCTGGCCCTCGGTCGGCTGCCGATCCTGCTGGGGGGCGACCACTCGCTGGCGGTCGGCTCGATCAGCGCGGTGGCGCGGCATTGCCGCGCCAGCGGTCGCAAGCTGCGCGTGCTGTGGCTCGATGCCCACGCGGATTTCAACACCTCGGATATCACGCCGAGCGGCAATCTGCATGGCATGCCGGTGGCGTGCCTGTGCGGGGACGGACCAGCCCCGTTGGTCGGAATGTCGGATCAGGTGCCTGCGGTGCGGCCGGCCGAGATCCGCCAGATCGGCATCCGTTCGGTCGACGCCGACGAGAAGCGTCGGGTGCACGAAGCCCGCCTGGAGGTCTTCGACATGCGCTACGTGGACGAGATGGGCATGCGCGATGCGATGGAGATGGCACTCGGGCTGGTGGACAGCCGCACCCACCTGCATGTGAGCTTCGACGTGGACTTCCTCGATCCCACGCTGGCACCCGGCGTCGGCACGCCGGTACAGGGGGGGCCGACCTACCGGGAGGCCCAGCTGTGCATGGAGATGATCGCGGATACCGGCTGTCTCGCCTCGCTCGACGTGACGGAACTCAACCCGGCGCGCGACCTGCGCAACCAGAGCGCCGAGCTGGTGGTCGATCTGGTCGAGAGCCTGTTCGGCAAGTCCACCCTGATGCGGCGAACGAGATGATCCTCCCGCCTACTTCACGTGGCAGCTCAGGCACAGGTTGCTCTCGCTGTTGGCGACGCGCAGGAAGGCCGGATTGAAGGTGCTGCCGGCCCCGTCCGACGGTACGCCGTGGGGGTCGTGGCAGGAAGCGCATTCCACCTCGAAGCCGTCGCCGGTGTCGTAGAAGCGCACCTCGTCGGGGTCGGGCCGGGCGTCGCCGTCCCCATCGAAGAAGCGCACGGCGCCCCGGTCGGTGGTCCCCGACCGGTAGTCCGGATTGTCGGTCGGGAAGCGCACCCCCACGGGATGGTCGTTGCGCAGGTCGGTCGCGATGTTGAAGATGTCGAAGGCCGCCATGGTGGACGGGTCGTGCTGGTCGCCATTGATGGAATGGCAGGACTGGCAGGCGCCGAACTGGGACAGGCCGGACGGCGAGTTGTCGAGGGAGCCGTGGCCGCCGAACGGCGTGTCGCCCGGACCCGGCGACCAGCTGTCGAGAAAGCTGTTGCTCTGCCCCGTCTCCTGGCCGGCGTCGTAGCGGCGTGGACCAGGCATGTTGATGACCGAGTCGATCGCGGTGGTGCCGTCGTGGCAGCTCAGGCAGGTCAGCGAGTTGGCGCCGGGTTGCGAGACCGCCTGGCTCAGGGACGTCGTGCCGAGGGCGTCGTAGGTGGTGTAGGTGGTTTCCCGCTGGGTGCGGTTCCAGAGCGGCGCCTGGGTGCGACCGCTGGCGGCGTGGGGGGTGTGGCAGTAGACACAGACCTCCCCGTAGTCGTTGCGGGAGAGGCTCATCCAGCCGGCGCCCGTGCCGAGGAAGCTCTGGGTCAGGTTGTGGCGGGTGTTCGCGACCGTGCCGAAGTTGGGCGCCTTGGTGGGCGGATCGACGGCCATCCCGGTCGCGGGCACCAGGCCCGCCAGGCAAACACCGATCTGCATGGCGCGCGATGAACGTGCGAACCTCATAATACCCCCTGACCCAGTAATGTTATTGATTTGCGCCGAGGGTAGCGGTTTGGCGCCGACGCTGCCTTAAGCGTCCCTTAAGGCCTGCTTGGCGCGGTTTGCAGCCGGCCGAGGCCGTCCACCAGCAGATCCACGTCGCGGTGGAAGTCCGGATCCGGGCGCACCTGGATGCCGTTGCGATCGCTCAGCGCGCGCAGCTCCTCCGGCAGCGTCTCCGAGGCCGGCACGGCGGCCCCGCCGATGAGGATGGGTACCACCGGAATGTCCCGTTTCAGGGCGGCGGCGATCTCCACCCGGACCAGATCGCGCCCCTCGTCGAGGCGCCGCTCTCCCTGGTCGTTGCGGGCGTCCAGCCAGCTCGGTCCGATCACCGCCAGCAGGACGTCGCAGCGGCCTACCTGCTCGCCGATGAAGCGGCGGAAGTCCACCCCCAGCGGGATGTTGTCCACGTCCTTGAAGACGTGGTCGCGCCCGAAGTGCTGGACCAGCCGATCATAGAGGCGGCCGGTGACGTCCTGGCTGTCGCTGCGGCGGTAGGAGAGAAAGATCGAGGGGGTTTCGCCTCGACGCGGCATGGGCGGCGGTTCGGCGCCGCGTGAGGTCGCCGACGGCCGGGTGGGGGCGCGCATGGCCAGGCCCGCCCGGCGGCGCCGGCGAACGATCAGCGCCGTGATCGTGATCCAGCCAAGAGACAGCCAGGGCGTCGACTCGGCCGGGGCGACGCGGCCATTGGTGCCCCAGTTGAGCAGACTGGCCACGCCGATCACCCCGAGGACGCCGCCGAGCAGCAGCGCCCCGATCGCGACGCCCTCGCGGCTGGCGCGCAGTCCCGCGATCACCGCCAGCACCATCATCGCCAGCAGGGCGATCGCGCCGATCTGGAGGCTGCCCTCGAGCACGGGCCGCTACGGTCAGAAGTTCAGTACGTCGCCGGGTGTCATCACCACCACTTCGGTGCTGCTCTCGCCCAGCGCGGCCTTGAAGGCCTCCGGCGTGCCCTTCAAGGGCGGGAAGGTGCCGTAGTGGATCGGTACCACCTTCTTGCTGCGCAGCAGGTTCTTGACGGCGTAGGCGGCATGGACCGGATCCATCGTGAAGTGGCCGCCGATCGGCAGCAGCTCCAGGTCGGGCTTGTAATACTCGCCGATGAATTTCATATCGGCGAAGACGCCGGTGTCTCCAGCGTGATAGATCTTGAACCCGTTCTCGAGCTCGATGATGTAGCCGGCCGGCTCGCCGCCCGGGTGAACGGACTTGGCGCCGGTAGCCGGATCGGTGTGCACCACTTCCGAGCTGTGCTCTGCGCGGACCATCGTGACCGTGATGCCGTCCACCGGCTGGATCGGGCCGCTCTTGTTGAAACGGATCAGCTGCTTGAAGGGCACGATGTCGAGGATGCCGAAGGTCTGGCCCATGTCCGCGTTCATGGCCACCTTGGCGCCAGAGCTGCGGGCGATCTCGGCGGTGTCGCCCACATGGTCTCCGTGGCCATGGGTGACGAGGATCAGGTCGACGGGGCCGAGCTTGGCGAGGTCTTTCAGCTCATCGGGCGTCTTCGGGTTCTTCGTGATGAACGGGTCGATCAGGATCACCTTGCCGCCGGGGCTGGTGATCCGCACCGCGGCCTGGCCGTACCACTGGAGTTCCCAGGCGCCGGCGGGCCACGCCAGGGCCATGGCGGCGAGGGCCGCCGCTGCGCTCATCAATCGCATCATGTTGTCCAACCTCCTCGTCGATGTCAGGGGTGGGGCGGTTTGCCGGCGGGTCGGGATCTGCCCCGCGCTGCCGCCCTTCGATCGACCGTCCAATGACGGTCAGCTTGCAGTGTAGTCGGACCCGGGCTTGCGGTGGTGGCCCCGGCGCCGCGACGGGAGGCCGGGAAAGCGGGCCGGGTGGGGCGCTGGCGCGACCGCAATGCTGCTAGTCTGTCGATCCCTCCCGGCGGTGGTGTCTCCGGTCCGTGCGTTTCTTCATCCTCTTTCTGGTCCTCGTCGTGGCGTTCTTCCTCGCCGAGCTGACGCCGCCGGCCCAGGCCTGGCTCGTCGTGCCATGGACCAGCCTGCTGGCCAGCATCAGCGCGACGCTGCTGTCCTTTTTCGATCCATCGGTGGTCGCCAGCGGCAAGGTCCTCCAGCATGCCGGGACCGGCATCGGCGTCTCGATCGAGGCGGGCTGCAATGGTGTCGAGGCCTGCCTGATCCTGTTCGCCGCGGTGCTGGCCTATCCGGCGCCGTGGCGTGCACGGCTGGTGGGCGCGGTCGTCGGCTTCGCCGCCATCCAGGCCGTCAACCTGCTGCGCATCGTCACCCTCTTCTACCTGGCCGGCTGGCACCGGGAAGTCTTCGAGTTTGCCCACCTCTATCTCTGGCAGGCCCTGATCATGCTCGACGTGCTGGTCGTCTGGCTGCTGTGGATGCGCTGGGTCGCCAGACGGGAATTCGCCGGTGCGGCCTAGGGTCTGTGGACATTTGTATGGCGGTCGCGCTGTGGTCTGCTGGGGTTGAGGCTGTGAGCCCGCGCCACTTCGTTGCGCTCGTCGCCAAGGGGGCCACCCTTGCCTTCCTCCCGCGCCTTGTGG
>JAGRGD010000045.1 GCA_020445665.1 Rhodocyclaceae bacterium | reverse complement strand
TGGAAAAGACGATGACGACAGCCCGGACCCTGCACGACTATCTCAATACGCCGGAGGGCGCCGTGTATGGTTTCGCGCTGGAGCCACCAAAAGGTATGCCAAAGGGCCCTCCGCTAAATGTTCAGACATCTGTCGAAGGATTGTGGCTTGCCTCCGCCTTTGCAGGTTTTGGTGGCTTTACCGGCGCCATGGGATCGGGCGCAGCCGCAGCCAGGGCGGCGTTGAAACACCGGAAATCAGCGGTCGGAAACGGTGGCGACCACTGATGAACGCGCGGACGCGGCGTGCCTTGTGAATTTCAGCTCGTGCCGGACGATCAGTGCGGCCGGCCCTCGTCGCCCCATTCCATGCCCATGGTCTTTTTCATCCAGTCGGTGAAGGTGGTGGGCTTTTCGAGGGTGCGGGGGTCCAGCGTGCCGAAGGCGACGAGCGGGCCGTCGCGGGCTTCGAGGCGGACGCCTTTCACGCGCTGGCTGTTGGTCTGCCAGTCATTATGCGTGGCCGGATCGATCAGCAACATGACCTGCGTGCCGCCGCGGCCCTCCGCGTCGCGGCCGAAGACGAGGCCGTAGACCTTCTCCCGGCCCCAGAGGCCGTGGCTGGCGGCCTGGCGCTTGCCATCGAGCAGGACGTCATCCCAGAACAGGTTGCGCCGCCACTGCAGCACATGCATGCGCTCGCCATTGATGATCTTGATGTCGATATGGTGCAGCGACAGGCGGACGATTTCGGCGTGCAGCATGGCGGGCTCCATCTATATCGAAAAACGATATGCCCAATGGTGCCCGGCGTCAAGCGCTCAGAAGGGGCAGGGGCTGGAAAGGTCGAGTGGCTCGCCAGTCGCCGGATGGCGGAAGGCGAGGCGGGATGCGTGCAGGTGCAGGCGGGGGGCTGCGGTCCGGGGGGCATCATGTGCGTAGAGTTCGTCGCCGAGGATCGGATGTCCGATTTCTGCGAGATGGACCCGCAACTGGTGCGAGCGGCCGGTCAACGGTGTCAGCTGCAGGCGGGCATGGGCGCCGTGGACGGACAAGGTTTCATAGCGCGTCCGGCTCGGCTTACCCGCCTGGAAGTCCACCATCTGGCGCGGGCGGTTCGGCCAGTCGGTGATCAGTGGCAGGTCGATCTCGCCGACGGGGGCATCGGGCACGCCCCAGACATCGGCGATGTAGGCCTTCTCCACTTCGCCCCGCTCGAACAGGCCGGACAGGGAGGCCTGCATGGCTTTTGACCGGGCGAGCAGGAGCAGGCCGCTGGTCGCCATGTCGAGCCGGTGAACGGTAAGTGCGCCGGGATGGTCTGCGGCGACGCGCGAAACCGCGCAGTCCGCCTTGTCGGGCCCTCGTCCGGGTACGGACAGCAGGCCAGCCGGCTTGTCGATGACGATCAGGTGTTCGTCGATGTGAATATAGGTCAGCGGGCCGCGCGGCGGGTCGTAGGCGCTCAAACGGCAAGGTCCGGCAGGGTGAGGCGGAAGGTGGTGCCGGTCGGGCCGGTCGCGGCGAGCTGCAGGTCTCCGCCCATGCCGGTGGCCAGCTCACGGGCGATCACGAGGCCGAGTCCCGTGCCGGTCTTGCGCGTCGAGGCGGCGAAGGGCCTGAACAGGTTCTCCTGCGCGGCGGCGGGCAGGCCGGGCCCGGTGTCGATGAAGTCCACGCCCTCGGGTGTCAGGGTCACGGTGATGCGCTTCGGCAGGGAGGCGCCGGACACCATGGCTTCGGCCGCATTGCGGATGAGGTTGGTGGCAAGGCGGTGGAGATGTTCCGGGTCCGCCTCGACCATGCGGGGGGGCGGCAGGTCGTTCACGAACTCCACTTCCGGCCAGGCGGCGAGCGCTTCGGCGGCGGCCTCTTCGACCGTGGCGCGGAGGTTGACCGGCTGCAGGTCCGGCGGCAGGGGCGCGGCCTTGCCATAGTCCAGCGTTTCCGAGGCGAGGTTGATGGCGCGGGTAAGGGCCCGTTCGAGGCGGGGGGCGGCCTTCTGTACGCGGGGGTCGTCCGAGCGGGCCAGCATGTCGGAGACGAGCTGGGCCGAAGCGAGCGAGTTGCGGAGGTCATGATTGATCTTGGCGACGGCGGTGCCGAGCTCTGCGAGGTGGGCG
>JAGRGD010000044.1 GCA_020445665.1 Rhodocyclaceae bacterium | reverse complement strand
GTCTGCTGGGCCCGATGACCGCGTTACGCCTCCTTGCCTGGGGGCCACCCAGGCCGCGTCGGCGCGCCTTGTCCTCGAACCCAGCAGACCACAGCGCGACCGCCATACAAATGTCCACAGACCCTAGTCGAAGGTGGGCGACTGGTTGAAGAACTGGAAGCAGCGCTTCAGCCCCTGGCGCTGGCGCTCGTCCATGTCCACGAATTCGATGCCGTAGAAAACCCCGTCCTTGCCGCCGTCGCGCTGCCACAGCAGGCGCGCGGCGAGTCGCGCGGGTTGCTGGTTGCCGTACTCGCTGAGGCTCGCCTCGGGAATCATCAGCTGCATCCCGATCTGCTCGCGAACCGGCGTCTGCAGCGTCGCGGGCACGCGGATGCGCGCACCGGTGAGGCTGATGTCCACGGTCAGGGCCTCGCACTCGTGGCCCTGGTCGTCGAGCACCACCAGCAGCTTGTTCTCGTAGCGCGGAGTCTGCCGGTTCTCATTGACGATCGGCGTCACCACCTGCGCCTGGTCGAAGCGGAAGTGCTCGACCAGGCCACGCAGGCGTTCGGTGACCCGGAACAGGTCCTGGCTGATGGCACCGGTGGTGTGCACCTTGCGGGCATTCTGCTTGAGGGTCTCGTTGAGGGCGTCGAGGCGCTGCTGCAGGGCGACGACCTTCTCCTGCTGGTCGACCGTCACACGGGAGATCTGGTTGGCGGCCTCGGCGTTGGTGTCGATCGCCTCGGCGATCCGCTCGATCGCGACATTGCTCTCCCTGGCCCGCTCCATGCTGCTGCGGGTGCGGGTCGATACCCGCTGCATCGCGTCGGTGCTCTCGCCCACCAGCTGGTTGAGGTGGTCGATGATATGGGAGATCTCGCCGGTGGCCGTGCCGGCGTTCTGGGCCAGCTTGCGCACTTCGTCGGCCACCACCGCGAAGCCGCGCCCGTGTTCGCCGGCCCGCGCCGCCTCGATGGCGGCGTTGAGGGCCAGCAGGTTGGTCTGGTCGGTGATGCTGGCGATGGTGCGAACGATGACCTGGATCTGCTGGTTGGCCTCGGAGAGCTGGCCGATCTTGGTCTCGGAGGCGCCGACCTCGGCGAGCACGTGCTCCATCTCGCTGATGTTGTTATGGACGGCATCCATGCCCTCGCGCGCGCTGTCGCGCGCCGCGTCCGCCCGCTCGCAGACGTCGCCCGACAGACCGTGCACGGTCCCGGCGGTCTCGGACAGGGCGCTCATGGCTTCGCGCACCTCGCTGCTGCGCGCCTGCTCCTGGGAGGCGGCCTCGACGATGCGCTCGGAGATCTGCGAGATCTGGTACGAGGACTGGGCCACCTGCTTGCTCTCGAGATCGATCGAGCGCATGTGGCCGGACAGGCCCTGGACCATCGTGCCGATGCTGTCGAGCACGCAGCCCTCGCTGACGCCGTTGGCGATGCGCACGTTCAGGTCGCCGTCGCTGACCGCCCGCACGATCTGCGCGACCTCGTCGGTCCCGCCGCCCAGGCGCTGGCGGATACGGGTCAGCAGCACCGAGGCGGCGCCGGCCGCAAGGAAGGCGCCGAGCACCACCGCGAGGAGGATCAGAAAGGCCCGGTCGTGGGGCACCAGCGCCGCCTCGATCATCGGCTCCGGCAGGAAATAGGTCAGCTCCCACGGGGTGTCGCTCGGCGCGCCGACGGTGAGCCGGAAGACGTTTCGGCCCTCGACACCGTTGGCGATGCTGGTGTCGAGCAGGGTGTTGCGCCGGTCGGCGACGCGGATGTCGTGGCTCGCGTTGGTCAGCACGTAGCGCGCCGGCTCCGGCAGGGTCCAGCCGGCGCGGGTCTGCTCGGCCCTGTCCTGGTCGGTGACCGGCACGAAGGGCACGTCCATCAGCAGGGCCTCGAGCACGTTGGCCCGCAGGATCGCGGAGATGACGCCCTTCAGCTCGCCGGCCTCGCTGTAGAACGGCACCGAGTAGAGCATGCCGAAGGTGTCGTGCACGTCGTCCCTCGCGAGCGACTGGTACTGGGTGTTGTCGCAGGTGCGCATCATCGGCGAGGCGAAGGCCGGGATGTCATCGATGGTGGCGAAGCGGAAGCGGGGATAGGCCGCCCGGATGCGGGCGATCTGCTGCGGGAAGTAGGCGTACTCCGCCTCCTCGGCCTCCTCCGGGAAGTCGGCCGGGCGGCTGTCCTCACCGCCGTCTGCGGCGTCACCAAAGACCAGGGTGTCGAACATGAAGAAGGGCACCTCGCCGCGGCCGGCATCCAGGCCCTCGACGACGGCATAGACCTCCGAGACGCTGACCCGGGAGGCGAGGTTGTTGTAGATCTGCTGGACCGTCGTTCGGCCTTCCTCGCTAAACCGGCCGGACAGCACGATGTCCTCGTCCTCGTCGCTGCGGTTGCCACCGACGATGCCGCGCACGCTGGGCAACAGGGTGAGGGTCCGGATGTTCTGGTAGACCTCGGTGAGGGTCGAGGCCACCTGGTCGCGCTTGGCCTCGGCGATCGTGACCTGCTCATGGAGGAAACGGGCTTCGATGTCCGCCCGCTCGGCGACATGCCATCGGATCAGCACCGTGAGGGCGACCGCGAAGACCGCGACCAGCGCGATCATTTCCTTGCCGAGATACCGCGTCATTGACTGCATGGGAAATCCGGTTCTTTTGCGTATCAGGGTGTCTTATCGGCGGCAAACACCCCGATGTTTAGCCAGGCCTGGCTGCAAGACACAAATTTAAGCCGGCGCACGGGCTGTCGTGACCATCGGAAAAGATGCGTAAGTTCGCGTTAAGGCAAGGGATTCCAGCCGCCGGGCGCGCTACGCTGCAAAGCAACAGAACGCAGGAGCCCCCCGATGAGAACCGCACGCCAATGGGCAACCCCGATCACCGCCGGCGCTGCCCTGCTGCTGTCCGTCACCGGCGTGCTGATGTTCTTCCACGCCGACACCGGCCTGAACAAGACCGCCCACGAGTGGCTGAGCTGGCTGTTCCTCGCCGGCGTCGCGCTGCACGTCACCGTCAACCTGCGCGGCCTGAAGCAGCACCTCGCGCAGCGCCCGGGCCAGTGGCTGCTGGGCGCCTTCGCGCTGGTCACCGTGCTGAGCTTCCTGCCCCTCGGGTCCGACCGCGACGGCCCGCCGTTCCGCGCACCGGTCGCCGCCCTCGCCCGGGTGCCGGTCACGACCCTGGCCGAGGTGGCCGGCATCCGGCCGGAGCAGATGCTCGCCCGCCTGCAGGTGGCCGGCGCCGCCTTCATCTCCACCGACCAGACCATCGTCGATGTGATCGGCCCCGACCTGACGGCCCAGACCGAGGTCCTCGGGCGTGCCTTCGCCACGACATCGACAGGCCGCTGAGTCCGCGGACCGTGGCCTGGCCATCCGCCGATCCGGCGCCGACTGCGCCTTGCCGGCCGTCCAGCCACGATGCCGCGGGACCCCTGCCGGTGCTAGCATCCGCCCGCCATGAAGATCGAACACTGGGTTTCGCAACTGCGTGCGGCCGGCGCCAAGCCGGTGCATGAGGACGTACTCTTGCGCATGTGGGCCCGCGCGCTGGGGCCGGACAGCGGCCACGGGCGGCCCGACGACTTCTTCCCGGTCCGCGTGCGCACCCGCCTGCCGGCCCTGCGCGAATCCCTCGCCGGCCTCGCCCGGCTGGCCTCGCGCCATCCGGGCGCCGACGGCTCGGAGCGACTGCTGGTGCAACTGGCCGACGGCCAGATGGTGGAGTCGGTGCTGCTGCCCCGGGGTGGGCTGTGCGTGTCGACCCAGGTCGGCTGCGCGGTGGCCTGCCGCTTCTGCATGACCGGGCAGGGCGGCCTGCAGCGCCAGCTCGGCAGTGCCGAGATCGTCGCCCAGGTGGCACTGGCGAGGACCCTGCGGGCCGTTCGCAAGGTGGTGTTCATGGGCATGGGGGAGCCCGCCCACAACCTCGACAATGTCTTGGAGGCGATCGACCTGCTGGGTAGCCATGGCGCGATCGGCCACAAGGAACTGGTGTTCTCGACGGTGGGCGATGCGCGCGTCTTCGAGCGCCTGCGCGAAGGGCCGGTGCGGCCGGCGCTGGCGCTGTCGCTGCACACCACCCGCCACGCGCTGCGCCGCACGCTGCTGCCCAACGCCCCGGACATCCCGCCCGAGGAGCTGATCGCGCTGGCGGAGGCCTACGCCCGCGACACGGGCTACCCGGTCCAACTGCAATGGACCCTGCTGGCCGGCGTCAACGACGGGCCCGACGAGATCGACGCCCTCGCCCGCCTGCTCGCCGGCAAGTACATGGTCCTGAACCTGATTCCCTTCAACCGGGTCGAGGGCCTCCCCTACACCCGGCCCGACGCCGACGCGACGGCCGCCATGTCCCTTGCGCTGTACCGGCGTGGCATCCTGACCAAACTGAGGGATTCCGCCGGCCAGGACGTCGAGGGTGGCTGCGGCCAACTGCGCGCCCGGGCCGAGGCCCTGCGCCGCCCGCGGCGAACGATCCCGCTCGCCGCTGCGCCTCAGGCCGGCGAGTCTGCCGCCAGCGACAGGTAGTCGCCGTCGAAACGCTCGGCGTCGCGGGGCCGGCCAAGCAGATAGCCCTGCAGCAGATCGCAGCCCATGCGCGCCAGAACCGCCCGCTGGGCCTCGGTCTCGACCCCTTCGGCGACCACCGCCAGGCCCAGGTTGTGGCCCAGCGCGATGATGCCGCGCACAATCGAGGCGTCGGTGTCGTCATAGCCCTCGTCGAGGTCGGTGACGAAACTGCGGTCGATCTTGAGGATGTCCACCGGCATCCGCTTGAGATAACTCAGCGAGGAGTAGCCGGTACCGAAGTCGTCGATGGCGAGCCGCACGCCCATCTCCTTGATGCGGCGCAGGTGGTTCATGGCGCCGCCGGCCCACTCCATCCAGACGCTCTCGGTGATCTCGACGATCAGGTCGTCGGCGGCGAGGCCGAACTCGGCCAGTACCCGCTCGATGGTGCCGGCGATGCGGTCGTCCTGGAGCTGGCTGCCCGACACATTGACCGCGATCCGCAGCGGGTGACCCCGCTGCCGCCAGGCCTTGAGCTGGGCGCAGGCGGCGCGCAGGACCCAGTGGCCGATGTGCTGGATCAGGCCTGTCTCCTCGGCGATCGGAATGAAGTCGTTGGGGCCGAGCAGGCCGCGGGTCGGGTGCTGCCAGCGCACCAGGGCCTCGGCCGCGACCGGCTCGTCCTGGCCCGGCGCGTACTCGGGCTGGAAATGCAGCACGAATTCGCCCCGCTCCACCGCGCGGCGCAGGTCGCTCTCGAGGCGCAGGTCGTCGCCGGAGCGGGTCTCCATCGCGCGCTCGTAGTAGGTGAAGCTCTGGTTGGAGTGCTTGGCCCGGTACATCGCGGTGTCGGCGTGGCGCAGCAGGGTGCTGAGGTCGTGGCCGTCGCGGGGATAGATCGCGATGCCGATGCTCGGGGTGACGAAGATGTCGTGGCCCTCGATGACGTAGGGCCGTGACAGGTCGGCCGCCACCTTCTGGGCCACCGAGCCGGCCACCGGGGTCGCGCTGAGGTTCTCGAGCACCACCGTGAACTCGTCGCCCCCCAGGCGCGCCACGCAATCACCGCTGCGCACGCTATGCACCAGGCGCCGGCCGACCGCCTTGAGGAGCTGGTCGCCGATTTCATGGCCGAGGGTGTCGTTCACGTACTTGAAGCGGTTGAGGTCGAGGAACATCACCGCCAGCAGCTGCTTCTCCGCGTCGGCCTGGACCAGCTGGCGCTGCAGCTGCTCCTGGAAGCGGGTGCGGTTGGGCAGGCCGGTGAGGGTGTCGGTGTAGGCGAGGTGGCGCACGTGCTGCTCGGCGCGGCTCGCTTCGATGGTGCGGCGGATCCGCTGCACGACCACGTTGAGGTGCAGGGGCTTGGTGATGTAGTCGGTCGCGCCGGCGGCGAAGGCACGCTCGATCGAGGCGCGGTCGTCGAGGGAGGTGATCATCAGCACCGGCAACTCGCGGGTGTCGTCGAGATCCTTGAGGCGGGTGCAGGTGCTGAAGCCGTCGGTGCCGGGCATGACCGCGTCGAGTACGACCAGGTCGGCCGGCTCGGCCTTCAGCAGCTCGATGGCCTCGTCCCCGCTGGTCGCCTCGTCCACCCCGAAGCCGTTGAGTTCGAGGGCGTAGCGCAGGGCCGAGCGGGTGCTGCGGTCGTCATCGACGACCAGCACCCGGGCATTGCCGTCGGCCCGCGGCCGGGGCGTCGCGCGGGTGCCCTCGAGAATCGTCGCGAGGGTCGCGGCCACCCGCTCGAACTCGAGCGACAGCAGGTCGAGGGGCACGTCGCAGGGTTCGCCCGCCGTCGCGCATCGCTCCAGCTCCTCGGCCTGCTGCGCCATCAGGTAGGCGCCGAGGTTGCCGGCGGCGCCGCGAATCTGGTGGGCGTTGGCCTGGATGGTCGCAACGGCATTGGCGGCCACTGCCCGAGCGAGGGTGCGGATCAGCTCCGGCATGTCCTCCAGGAAGGGTTCGATGGCCATCCCGACCGCGCCGCCGAGGGCCTCGGAGAGCCGCTCCAGAACGACCCGGTCCACCCCGTCGTCGGCCGCGCTGCCGGCCAGCTCGGGCAGGCCCTCCTTGGGGCCGGGCAGGGTGCCGCGGATGTCCACCCAGTCGCGCAGGGTCTGGACCAGCGCCTCGATCGTGAAGGGCTTCGTCAGGCGGGCGTTCATCCCGACCTCGCGGCAGTGCTCCAGCTCCTGGTGCGTGACGTCGGCGGTCATGGCGATGATGGGCGTGTTGCCGCCGATGATCTTCTCCCGCTCCCGGATCGCCCGCGTCGTCGCGAAGCCGTCCATCGCCGGCATGTGGCAATCCATCAGGATCAGGTCCCAGCGATTGTCGCCGTGGGCCGCCAGCGCCGCGACACCGCCATCGGCCAGTTCGACCTCCGCGCCGAGCATCTCGAGCATGCCGCGGACGATGATCTGGTTGGTCCGGTTGTCGTCCACCACCAGGATGCGGGCGTCGACCCGGGGGACACCGGGCGCCGGCTCCGCGGAGACGTCCCGCGCGGCGAGGTCGTTGATCATCCGCAGCAGGCTCTGCAGCCGGGAGCGGCGCAGCGGCTTGGCGCAGGTGGCGCGCCAGGCGCTCTCGTCGTACTCGGAGAATCGCGCCAGCGGCGACATCAGCACCCAGTCCTTGACCCGGTCGGCCCCCTGCTTGCGAAGGCGCGCCATGTCGCCCGGCGCCACCCCGTCGTCGACCAGGGCCAGATCGAAGCGCAGGCCCCGCTCGGCGGCGCGCGCCAGCGCAGTGAGCCCCTCGGCGGCGCTCGCGCACAGGGCCACCCGCGCGCCCTCGGCGGCCAGCTCCTGGGCCAGCTGGCGCCGCCCGATGTCACTGTCGTCGATCGCCAGCACGGTCATCGACGGCGCCACCGGCGGTGCGACCTGAATCGTCGCGTCGCCGTCCGGCATCAGCGGCAGGACGACCCGGAAGACACTGCCCCGGCCGACCTCGCTGTGCACGGAGAGCGCGCCGCCCATCAGCTGCGTCAGTTGCTGGCAGATCGCCAGTCCGAGACCGCTGCCCTGGTGGCGCCGGCTGCTGCTGGCGTCGCCCTGGATGAAGGAGTCGAAGATCTGTGCCTGGCGCTCGGGCGGGATTCCCGGCCCGGCGTCGTGCACCTCGAAGATCACATGGTTGGCGCGGGCCGGATCGACGGACACCCCCACATGGACCACCACCTCGCCCCGCTCCGAGAACTTGATCGCGTTGCCGATCAGGTTGGTGAGGATCTGGCGGATACGGTCCGGGTCACCGATCCAGCCCGACGGCAGTTCGGGCGCGAGCAGGTGGCCGATCTCCAGGCCCTTCTGGTAGGCCTGGGGGCTCATGGCGTCGACGATGTCCTCGATCAGCAGGCGCAGGTCCATGGGCCGGAAATCGAGCTCGACCTTGCCGGCCTCGAGGCGCGAGAAATCGAGCACCCCGTTCACCAGTTCGAGCAGGTAGCGGGCCGAGTCCCAGGCCATGGTCGCGAACTGCTCTGCCCGCGGCGGCAGGCGGGTGGCCTTGAGCATGTCGAGGCTGCCGATCACGCCATTGAGCGGCGTGCGGATCTCGTGGCTGACCGTCGCCGCGAACTGGGCCTTCAGTTCGGCGTAGGCGACCGCGCTGTCGCGGGATTCGATCAGGTCCTGCTCGCGGGCCTCCAGCTCGCCCATCATGCGGTTGAAGGCCTGCTCCATGGCGGCGATGTCGCGGGGCCCGTCGAGGGTGGCGCGCACCCCCCGCTCGCCGGCCATGGCCCGCCCCATGGCCGAGGACAGGTCGCGCACCGGGCGCAGCATGCGGCGCGCCAGGAGGCTGATCAGGAAGGCCACGACGGTCGCCAGCAGCAGCGAGGTGACGAGGTTGGCGATGAACAGCTCATGGCGCAGTGCGTTGAGGCCGCTCTTGCTCATCACCAGCCGCACCGAGCCCAGGTCCTGGGGGGCCGGCTCGTCGAGGGCGAAGGGCGAGCGTTCGCCATTACCGATGCCGACCCGCGCGGCGAAGGTCCAGCTGGTCTCGGACTCCCGCTCGATCACGTTGCCGTCCACCGGCTGCGGGGCCGACGCCGGCGCATCCACGGCGCGGCCTCCGCTGCTGCGGCTGGTCAACAACTGGCCGCTGGCGTCGAAGATCTGGATCGATACCACGTCCGGGAAGCGCAGGGCGGCCTCGATCGCCGCCTCGGCGTTCTCGGGCGCGCCGGACAGCAGCGCCAGCCGGCTCTGGGCGGCCAGGCTGCGCACCATGCCTTCGCCCTGGCGCTGGAGCGTGCCGCCGAGCTGCTCGCCGCCGCGCAGCGAGCTCGCCACCGAGGCGATCAGCGCGACCACCAGCATGCTGACCACCGCCGCGATGCCGAGCTGGGTGCCGAAGGTCGGGCCGCCGGCCGGGACGGCGTCGTCCGTGTCGGGGTTCTGTGTGCGCTCGGCGGTCATCGCACCGGGAAGGTCAAGGCATAGTCCCCCAGCCGGTCATCGAGGGCGAGCCCGAGGTGACCGGCCGTGCGCACATTGACGGCCGCCAGCAGTTCGCGCAGCGGCTCGACCCGTGCCACCCCACCGCGGCGTTCGGTGAGCGACAGGGCCGAGGACGCCAGCCGCTCGCCCATCCGGCGGTTGTCCGGGTAGAGGGCGAACAGGGCACCGCGCTGGACGTGGCCGAGGGTGCTCGAGAACAGCACCAGCGACCGGTCCCAGGCCTGTTGCAGGACGTAGGGCAGGATCACGTCCCGGTCCACGACCAAGGCATCCTGGGGCAACCAGATGGCATCCATCGGACGCGCCTCGCGCATGATCTCCTGGAAGGCGAGCAGGGCGGCGCGGCGGTCGTCGGCCGGCGCCGCGACGAGCTCGATACCGAGGCCATCGGCCGAGCGGCGGGCCAGCGTGATCAGCCAGTCGCTCTGGGGACGGGAGTGCACGACGAAGACGCGGCGGGTGTGGGGCGAGAGGACCGCGAGACGGCGGAACAGCAGGTCCGGATCGGGCGTCAGGCTGACCACGGCGTCGGCGCCGGAGGCGTCTACCGGTGAGGCCAGCACCGCGCCGCCGACCACCGGCAGGCGGTCCGCCAGCGAGGTGGCCACCTCCAGGCCGTGGCGACCCAGCGCGATGACGACGCGGGTGCCCTGCTCACGCAGGGTTGCTTCGACGGTATCGACCGCATCGGAGCCGCCCAGCGCGATACTGACGACCGGGTGCTCGACCACCGACTCGATACCACTGACGATCTGCCGGAAGACCGTGCCGAAGGGCTCGTCGAGCTTGGGGTAGATCACCGCCACATGGGCTGCCGCGGCAACGCTGACGGCGGCCGGTGCCCGGGACGCCAGCTGCAGCGGTTCGCGCGCCTCGACCCCGTCGTCGGCTGACGCGCCCGCGCCCATGCCCGCCAGCCCCAGGGCAAGCGCAAGACGGCAGAAGCGGGCGCGCCAGACCATCAGCTGTTCCCGGCCCTAGAACCGGTAGGTGCCCGACAGCAACCAGGTGCGACGGGCCAGGGGCAGATCGTCGACCACGCCCGGCAGCGGGCTGGGTTCATAGGCAACGGCATCGGCAAGGTTCAATAGCGACAGAGACAGGTCGAGGCCCGGGGCCACATTCTCTGCCATGACGGTCACATCCGCCAGAACGTAGTCGTCCACCGGATCGCGCAGATCCGGCGTTTCGCCCGTGCGGGCGGTCTGTCGCTCGCGGTCGGCCACCCAGTAGACCCGCGGCCGGACCCGGATGCCGTGGGGCGCCCGCCAGTCGAGCTGCAGGTAGGCGCGCTGGCGCGGCGCGCCCCCCGGGTCCTCGCCCGTTTCCCGGTCGCGGGCCAGATGCAGCGCGTAGTGACCGTTGACCGTCACGGTGGTGGCCGCCTTCCAGGTGAACTCGAACTCCACGCCATGGCCATCGATGCTGGCGCCATTCTGGGCGGTGGCGCCGGTGGTCGGATCGGGGTTGGCTTCCTGACGCAGGGTGTCCCGGATCCTGTAGGCGTAAATATTTGTGGCAAGGTCCAGATCGCGGCGCGCTTTCCAGTTCACGGCGGCCTCGAGGGTCTCGATCTTCTCGGCACTGACGGTCGGGTTGCCCAGGGCCACCGGGTTGTTGATGTTGTAACGCTCGGCGAAGGAGGGGGCGCGGAAGGCGCGACCGTAGAGCAGCTTCCAGATCGCCCCTTCGCCGGCATCCCAGACGAGCGCCAGGCGCGGGTTGGTGGTGTGGCCGAAGTCGGAGTAGCGGTCGTGGCGCAGGCCGGCGGTCAGGGTGAGGTCGCGCGCCAGGTTCCACTCGTCCTGCACGTAGGCATAGCTGAAGCGGCGCTCCTGGGGCCGGATGAAGGGCGCGGTGTCGGTCACGTCGGTCAGCCCGCCTGCCAGCGGCAGCGGCACGACGCCCACTCCCGGGATGAAGCTGAGGACGAAGTTCTTCACCTCCTCGACCTTGTACAGGTCGAGCTTGCCGGCGCCGGCGCCAACGCGCAGCAGGTGGTCCTTCCAGCCGCTGTAGAGTCCCGAAGTCGACAGCCCCATGTGCCGCTCCCACTTGCGCGGACTGCCGATCACCCCGTCCGGGAAGGCACCCCCTACCGCGCCGTCCGGGAAGAGGTGGAGGAAGGAGCGGTCGCTCATGTGCAGGGCGTCGGCGCGGGCCTCGAAGGCCCAGTCCTGCACCAGGTCGTCGGCCCGCCAGTCCAGCGCGGCGGTCCAGGTGCGGTTGTCGCCCTGGCCTTCGGGGTCGAGGGCGCTCGCCACGCCGACCCCGGTGCCGACGCCGTGGCGCTCCTTCATTGTCATGCGGAACTGCCAGCGGCCGGCCAGCAGGTCGAGCGCGAAGTCGCTGCCTTTGGCGCCCAGGGAGACCCCGCCCGGCGCGAGGGACGCGCTTGTGCCGAGGGCCGCATCGACCTGGCTCTGGGCGTCGAAGGCCACCGGCTCGTCATGGCCGTTGGTGCGCAGGGTGCTGGCGTGGATCGCGAAGCGCAGCGGACCGGCCTCGCCCGAATGGCTGGCCCAGAGGTCCCGCGTGGCGAAGCTGCCGAACCGCACGCCGGCCTCGCTGCCCAGGTAGTCGTCGGGCGAGCGGGTGATCACGTTGATCACGCCGGCGAAGGCATCGGCACCGTACAGGGCCGAGCCCGGCCCGCGGATGATCTCGATCCGCTCCACGTTGTCCACCGACATGCTGCCCCAGAAGTTGCCCCGGTCGCCGACGAAGACGCTGGTGAGCGGCACCCCGTTCTGCAGCAGCAGGACCTGGGGGTTGTACTGGGTGTGGATGCCCCGGAAGGTGAAGATCGGGTTGTAGTTGAGGGGCGATCGCGAGACATGCAGGCCGGCCACGCCGACCAGCGCCTCGCTCAGGCTGCGGGCCCCCAGGGCGCGGATGTCGGCGCGGGTCACGACGCTGGCCACGGCCGGCGCCTGGCGACGGGGCTGCTGCCGCCCGGTGGCGATGCTGACCAGGTCGGCACTGCCATAGGCGGTCAGCAGATCCGCGTCTGCCGGGTATCCCTCCGGCGCATCGGCCGCGATGGCGGAGCCCGCCGCCAGCCACAGGCCGCCCACCAGTTTGCCGAGTCGTCGGCACATATCCCCATCCTGCTTTGAACTGACCTAGGGTTATATGCCTTTTGTTAGAGAGAGCCAAGCACCCGCGTGCGCCTGGATGCGCCTCACGGCGGCGTCCAGCGCCTCGGCGGCGGCCCCTCGTAGGCGAGCAGGCTGGTGGGTATCGGGAGCAGTCCACCGGCGGGCCGGGCCTCGGCCGCGTCGCACCAGACGGCCGGCATCGCGGCGACGAAGAGAATTGCGACGAATGCCTCGCAGGCCGCCCGGGAGAGGCCGAGATCGAGGCACACCGCGGCCACGATCGCGGCGTAGTTGCGCTTCAGCCCCCGCCCGCCCGCCAGCAGGATGCGCTCGATGCGCCCCGTGGCCGCCAGGTGCTCGCCGCCGCCCAGGCCGAGCCGCCCGGCCGCCGCGAGCAAGGGAGCGATCCGCTCGTCGTCGGCGGTGATCGGGCGCCCGTATCCGCCCAGCCGGCGCCCGGCGCGCCAATGCGCCTCGACCGCCGCGGCCAGCGCCACGTCATCGAGGCGGGCGTGGGCGGCGAGGAAGTCGTAGCACTCGAGGATCGGCCGACCGCCGTAAAGGTAGGCGTCCGACACCGCCACCGCGGCGCCGAGCGCGAGGCCGGCCGGAGCCCGGGCCGACCCGGCCAGCGCAGCGACCCGGTTGTTCCACAGGCGCGCGTCGGGGTAGCTGGTGTAGGTGCACAGGGTCTCCAGCAGGGCCACCTCGGCTGCCGCAAACCGCCGGCCGGTCAGCGCCAGCAGGGCGAGCCCGAACCACGAGCCGTCGGCGCAGGCCTCGTGCAGGGGGCGGCCGCGGATGAAGGCCCCTTCGCCGGGGCGGAAGGCGCCGGTGCGCGCCGGCGCCCGGCCGACGGCCGCCGCCAGCCGGTCTGCGGTCGGGTGTGTCATGTGTCGCCCTCCGCCAGCGCAAAAAACGGAAAGTCGCGGTAGGAGCGGCCCTGTTGCTCGTCGGCGTGGGCCAGGGCCCCGGGCAGGCGCAGCAGCAGGAACAGCCCCTCGGCCTGCCCGGCGGGCACGCCGAGGTCGTGCATGGCCGCCGCGGCGATGCCGACGCTGGCGAGGCCCTGCTCCCCATCGACCGCGCCGACCAGGCCCTGCAGGCGCACCAGCGCGTTTGCCCCCGGCGCCGCCGCGAGCCGCGCGAGGGCGGTCAGCAGGCCGCTCGGGGCGTGCGCCGAGGCCGGATCGAAGCCGGGCCAGATGCCGTCTTCGCTG
>JAGRGD010000329.1 GCA_020445665.1 Rhodocyclaceae bacterium | reverse complement strand
GCGTACTCAAGTTCGGAGAAGCTCGATTGCATGGGGCGGATCAGTCGTCTATTGAAGCTGGGTCTATTGTCTCAAACCGTGGCCGGGTGGGCTCGCGATGCCATGGAAATAATCAGCGTTTCCTTAGTGGTTGGGGACGCCCCGACCCGTGTCAGCTTCGGCGCGCGAAACCTGCGGCCGTCAGGACCGTGTTGGCGTGGATCTCGACCGTGTGTCCGATGTCCCGCCCGTAGCCGCCGGCCATGGCCAGCGCGACCGGAACGCCCTCGTCGGCACAGCGGCCCAGCACCAGCCGGTCGCGGGCCTGAAGGCCCTCGATCGACAGCGACAGCCGGCCGAGGCGGTCGTCCGCGTAGGGGTCTGCGCCGGCCAGGTAGATGACCAGCTCGGGCACGCAGCGGGCGAAGACCTGATCCAGGCCATAGGCGAGCACCTCCAGGTAATGGTCGTCGCCGACCCCGTCGGCGAGTTCCAGGTCGAGATCCGACTGCTGCTTGTCGAAGGGAAAGTTGTGGGCGCCGTGCAGGCTGAAGGTAAACACGCTCCGGTCGCCGGCGAGGATGGCGGCGGTGCCATCGCCCTGGTGCACGTCGCAGTCGATGATCGCGACCTGGCCGATGCCGGCTTCGGCCTGCATCTGGCGGGCGGCAATCGCTGCATCGTTGAAGACGCAGAAGCCGGCGCCGAAATCGCGATGGGCGTGGTGGGTGCCACCAGCCAGATTGGCGGAAACCCCGTCTTCGAGGGCACACCGGCAGGCCGCGATGGTCGCGCCGGCAGAGCGGCGCGAGCGCTCGACCATGGCGGGCGACCAGGGGAAGCCGATGCGTCGCATTGCCTGCCGGTCGAGGGTGCCTTCGCAGACCTGCCGCAGGTAGGTCCCGACGTGGGCGCGCCCGATCTGGTCGTCGTCGGCAGCGGCGGGAATCCGCAGGTCGCCGGGCGTGAAACGGCCGCTGGCTGCCAGCCGCTCGCGCAGCCGTGCGTACTTCTCCATGGGAAACCGGTGCCCGGGGGGGAGCGGCAGGACGAAGGTGTCGGCGTAATGCAGCTTCACCGCGGCAGCGCCTGTGCCGACTGCAAGGCAGGTCCGGTCCATGATAACGTCATGGTCATGACCTCGCTTCGCCTGCTCGTTTCAGCCATCGTCGCCTCGTTCATTCCGATCGCCCCATTGTGCCTCGCCGCCCCGCCGGCCGGGAAGCCGCCCGCGCTGCTCGCGCGGGAGGCGGCGGATGACATCGATCCTCGTGGCTACTGGGTCAGCGAGAAGCTCGATGGGGTGCGGGCGCTGTGGGACGGGCGCCAGCTTCGATTCCGCAGCGGGCGGGAGGTTCGCGCGCCGGCCTGGTTCCTCGCCGGCCTGCCCGACGTGCCGCTGGATGGTGAGCTGTGGCTGGGACGGGGGCGCTTTGACGAGGTCTCCGGCCTCACGCGGCGCGCGCAGCCGGACGATGACGCGTGGCGCGAGGTGCGCTTCATGGTGTTCGAGTTGCCGGGAGCGCCGGGCGATTTCACCGCCCGGATCGAAGCGCTCGCGGGCATCGTCGCGCGCGCGGAGGTGCCCTGGCTGCAGATGGTGACGCAGCGCCGGGTCGCCAGTCGCGAGGCGCTCCGGCGCTGGCTCGATGCGGTGGTGGACGGGGGTGGCGAGGGGTTGATGCTGCATCGGGCCGATGCGCCCTTTCACAGCGGGCGCAGCGATGCGCTGCTCAAGCTCAAACCGTGGCGCGATGCCGAGGCGAGGGTCGTCGGCCACCTGCCGGGGCAGGGCCGCCACACCGGGCGGCTCGGAGCGCTGCTGGTGGAAGGTGCCGACGGCAGGCGCTTTCGGCTGGGGACCGGGCTCTCCGATCGCGAGCGGGCGTCACCGCCTCCGCTCGGCAGCGAGGTCACCTATCGGTACCGCGCCCTGACCCCCAACGGCTTGCCTCGCTTCCCCGTCTATTGGCGACTGCGCCGCCCACCGGCCCCTCAGTCGATGCCGGGCAGCAGCGGGGTCGGGGCGTCCTCCACGTCGCCGTAGACGGCGTGGAACTCGGCCTCGGGCACGACCGTGACCTGAATCTCCGGGTCGTGGCTGCCGCCGCCCATCAGCACGCCGCGCAGGGGCGATACGTCGGCGAAATCGCGCCCCCAGCCCAGCACGATGTGCTCGAGCGCCGGCTGCAGGTTGTTGGTCGGGTCGAACTCGATCCAGCGCCCCGGCGGACAGAACACCGAGACCCAGGCGTGGGTCGCATCGGCACCGATCAGGCGCGGTTTGCCGGCCGGCGGGCGGGTCAGCAGGTAGCCGCTCATGTAGCGCGCGGGCAGGCCGATCGAGCGCAGACACGACAGCATGAAGTGCGCGTAGTCCTGGCAGACGCCGCGCTTTTTCTCGAAGACCTCCGTCACCGGAGTGGAGACCGTCGTCGCCTCCGGATCGAAGGTGAACTCCTCGAAAATCCGGCCCATCAGGCGGGTGGTGCCGGAGAGCAGCGAGTCGCCGCTGCCGAAGCACTCGCCCGCGTAGGCGGCGAATTCGCGCTTGACGCGCACATGCTTCGATTCGAACAGGAAACGGCAGGCGTCGAGCAGGGCGGGTTCATAGCGCTTGCCGGCCACGTAGGTGAGTGCCTGGCGGGTCTGCTGCCAGGGCAGGATGGCCTCGGCGGGCTGCTCCGGGGCGCTGATCTCGGCCCAGGCCTCGGCGCGGATGAGCAGTTCGCTGTGGTCGAGTTCGAGGTCGATGATGCGCACCTCGTTGCCGAAGCTGTCCACGAAGCCGTTCTGTCGGGTGGGCGCGGGCTGAACATCGAGGCGGTGCGAGAGAATGCGCTGGCCCGGCAGCTCCCGGGGGACGAGGCGCAGCAACTGGTGGGACTCTGCCACCGGCTGGTCGTACTCGTAGCGGGTGTCGTGGCGCAGGTGATAGCGGATGCTCTCGCTCATTGCCAGCCCCCCATCCGTGCCGCCTGTGCGGTGTGGGAGAAGTACTGGCGGTGAAGTTCGTCCGATACCTCGTAGGCCGCCGACTCGATCTCGGCAAGCAGCTCAGCCAGTTCGCGGCTGGCCGCCTCGTGATCGCGACCCTCGAAGCGGGTCAGGTCGAAGGCGTGGAGGTGGTCGGCGGCGATGTCCAGCTGCAGCGGCCGAGGCTGGCCGAGCATGCGGGTATTGCGGAACAGGTAGCGGCGCAGATTCTCGAGCTGGAAAGCCACCGCGTGGGGGTTGGTGGCGTCGAAGGCCAGCAGGTGCACCACCGGCAGGATCTCCGGTGCGCGGCGGTAGCGGGCCCGGTAGGTGACGATCGAGTTGCCGGTCTCCAGCAGCCAGTCCAGGGCCCGCTCCCGCTGGTGGGAATCGGCGCGCAGCACGGTCTGGAGGGCCTGCGACTGGACGGCCAGCCGCTCGATCCGCCGCCCGATCACCAGGAAGCCCCAGCCCTCGTCGCGGGTCATGTCGTCCATCGCGAAACCGGCCAGGGCGAAGGCCTCCTGCATGGCCTCGTCGAGGGTCTCGAGGGCCTCCTCGAAGTCCTCGCTCGGCTTGTTCAGCATGGCCTGCAGCCGGTTGAGGGCGTGCCAGTTGTCCGAAGACAATCGCTCGCGGACCTGGCTGGCGGCAAAGAACAGACGGGACAGGTTGCCGGCCAGCGACCCCGGTATGGCCGGGTCCGAGACGGCGGCCAGCAGGGCGGGCTCGAGGTCCGGTTCCTGATTGTCCGCTTCCGGGTCGGGTGCTGGCAGGATGCCCAGGTTCCAGCATGTCTGGAGCAGCAGGGGCAGCACCTCGCTGGCTTCGTCGCCGATGTCGCCGGTGCGTGCCATCACCGCACGCAACATCCGCGCGCTGGCTTCACAGCGCGCCGAATAGCGGCCCATCCAGAAAAGGTTCTCGCCGACCCGGGACGGAATCTCGGTGCCGGAGCAGATCAGGTCGATGACGCCCAGGCGCGACTTCAGCAGGGTGTTTTTCGCCACTGGCGCTGCGGCGCGGATCCAGGTGTCCTTGGACAGGCCACCCCGCTGCATCGACACCACCTCGTCGCCTTCCCGTGGGGAGACCCGGGTCAGACCCCCGGGCATCACGGAATAGCCATCGGGCGTGGCGGTGGCGAACAGGCGCATCACGAAGGAGCGGGGCAGGATGCGCTTCTTGTGGCGATGGCTCATGACCGGTGCCTGGGACAGCCGGACCCACTCCTGCGCCACATAGGCGTGGGGCTGGGCCTCGATGCGTTCGATCAGCTTGCGCCGGGACTCGCCCTTGTGCTGATGGCCGAAGATGGCCTCCATCCGCATCGACGGGAAGGCCGGCTTGATGACCAGTTCGTCGAAGTGCCGGATCACGTACTCGAGGGCCGGTTCCTCGCCGCACCACCAGCTCGCCACCGACGGCAGCTTGAGCGGTTCGCCGAGCAGGCGCTGGGCAATGGCGGGCAGGAAGCCGAGCAACGCACCGGTCTCGAGCAGGCCGCTGCCCAGCGCGTTGGCAATCAGCACGCGGCCGGCGCGGGCGGCCCGCAGCAGGCCGGGGATGCCCAACGCGGAATCGCTGCGCAGCTCGAGCGGATCGCAGAAGTCGTCGTCAAGGCGGCGGTAGATGGCGTGCACCCGGCGCAGGCCGCGCAGGGTCTTGAGGTAGACGGTCTCGTCGCGCACCGTCAGGTCCTGCCCCTCCACCAGCGGGAAGCCCAGGTAGCGGGACAGGAAGGTGTGCTCGAAGTAGGTCTCGTTGTAGGGGCCCGGTGTCAGCAGCACCGCCAGCGGTGCGTCACCGTCGGTCGGCGCGAAGCGGGCAAGGCCCTCCTGGACCGACCGGAAATAGTCGGCGAGCGGGGTCACCTGGAGGTCGCGGAACGCGTCCGGGAAGGTGCGCGACAGGATCAGCCGGTTCTGCAGCGAGTAGCCCGACCCCGATGGACCCTGGCTGCGGTCGCCGAGGACCCACCAGCCGCCGTCCGGCGCGCGCGCCAGGTCCGCTGCGTAATGGTGAAGAAAGATGCCGCCGGGCGGGACGATGCCCTGGCAGGGCCAGCGGTAGGCGTGCTGTCCGAAGACCAGCGCCGGCGGGATCAGCCCCTCGGCGATCAGCGACTGGGGACCGTAGAGGTCGGCCAGGATCGCGTTCATCAGCCGCGCCCGCTGGGACAGCGCCTCCGACAGCGGTTGCCACTCCTCGGCGTCGAGCACCAGGGGCAGCAGCTCCAGTTGCCAGTGGCGCCGCTGGCCCGCCGGATCCTGGTAGACGTTGTAGGTGACACCGTCCGCCTCGATCGAGTCCTGGATGAAGCGCCGGCGGCGTTCGAGGGTCTCGGCGGGCAGAAACTCGAGGCGGTCCACGAACGGCGCCCAGTGCTGGCGTGGCTCGCCGTTCGCGTCGATCAGCTCGTCGAAGCGGTTGGGCGCGTTCGGGTAGGTCGCCAGGATCTCCTGCGACATCGTCTCTCCGGGGGTTCGTTGACCTGGGCCTCTGGCGCCTTCGTCCGCCAGCCGGGGCTGGCGGACGGGCGTCAGTATTGCCGCAAGTCTAGCGTGAAGGCGAACTCGGAGCCGTGTTCCGTGTCACCGGGCCGGATCCGGCCCGGCGTGTGACCCATGCGGAAGAAGCGCGCCAGCCGCCGGCTCTCGGCCTCGAAGGCATTGACCGGGAAGGTGTCGAAGCTGCGGCCGCCCGGGTGCGACACGTGGTACTGGCAGCCCCCGAGGCTGCGGCTCATCCAGGTGTCGATCAGGTCGAAGGTGAGCGGTCCGTCCACGCCGATCGTCGGGTGCAGGCAGGCCGGCGGCTGCCACGCGCGATAGCGCACGGCGGCGACGAATTCCCCGGCACGGCCGGTGGGCTGAAGCGGAACGACCTGACCGTTGCAGGTGAGCTGGTAGCGATCCGGCGCCATGCCGGTCACCTTGACCTGCACCCGCTCCACCGAGGAGTCCACGTAGCGGACCGTGCCGCCGATGGCGCCTTCCTCGCCCATCACGTGCCACGGCTCGAGCGCGGTGCGCAACTCGATGTCCATGCCCTTGACGGCGTAGTCGCCGCACTTCGGGAAGCGGAACTCGAAGTGGGGCTTGAACCAGTCCGCCTGCATCGGGAAGCCGGCCAGCTGCATCTCCTCCATGACATCGCAGAAGTCCTGCCAGACGAAATGCGGCAACAGGAAGCGGTCGTGCAGCTCGGTGCCCCAGCGCGCCAGCCTGGGGGGCGCATACGGCCGCTCCCAGAAGCGGGCCACGAGGGCGCGCAGCAGCAGTTGCTGGGTCAGGCTCATGCGGGCATGGGGCGGCATCTCGAAGGCGCGCAGCTCGAGCAGGCCGAGGCGGCCGGTGGAGCCGTCCGGCGAGTACAGCTTGTCGATGCAGAACTCGGCCCGGTGGGTGTTGCCGGTGACGTCGATGAGCAGGTTGCGCATCAGCCGGTCCACCAGCCACGGCGGGCAACCCTGGGGGCCGAGGGTGCACTGGCGCTCGAGTTCGCGGAACGCGGTCTCGAGCTCGTAGAGGGAGTCGTTACGGGCCTCGTCCACCCGTGGTGCCTGCGAGGTCGGGCCAATGAACAGCCCCGAGAACAGGTAGGACAGGCTCGGGTGGTTGTGCCAGTAGCTGACCAGGCTGCG
>JAGRGD010000043.1 GCA_020445665.1 Rhodocyclaceae bacterium | reverse complement strand
AGCTCGCGTTGCGCTTCATGCGCTCGCTGCAGAAAACTCCCGACATCGTACGTGCGTTCTTCAGACATCCGAGTACGCGTTACGCGGCTGAATAGAATGTACGGTAACCAACGCACTTCTTAGTAACACCTGGATTTTGCGCAATCATATTGCGGCGCGCCTTGCCGGGACGGCGGACAAGGGGTTTCTGCCCAAACAGGGCTGGCTGTCAGCCTTTCAAAAAGGTTTTGGTTCCACCGAGCAAGACCCCGACAAGCTTGTCACGATGGCGAATATCGTCGAGGCAATCGGTGAATATGAGCGCTCGCAGGTTTTTGTCGAGACACCCTGGAAGCATTATGTTGGCGGCAATGACCGCGCGATTTCAGGGGAGGCCAAACTGGGCGCTCTGCTGTTTTATCGCCCATACGAAGAAGGCGGGGCAAATTGCGTCTCCTGCCATCGCGGAGATTTTTTCACGGATGAGGATTTCCACGTCATGGCGGTTCCCCAGATCGGGCGGGGAAAGAACGATGGCCCCAATGGGCGGGGCGATATCGGCCGATCGGACATCAGCCGCTTCTTATCCGATCAATACAAATTCCGCACACCGACGCTGCTGAACGTCGAGGTCACCGGCCCGTGGGGACACAGCGGCGCCTACACCTCACTCGAGGCGATGGTCCGGCACATGGCCAATCCCGCGCGCGCGCTGGCCGCCTACGACGAAGGGCAGCTGGGCGACCAGATTCCGCCGGTTCAGCTGGCGTATCGCGACGAGAACAGCGCGCTTGCCCTGGCAAGACTCGAGGCCAATCGCGCGGCGGGCCGCACGCATTTCCAGCCGGTAGATCTGACGGACCAGGAGGTGGGACAGATCGTGGCATTCCTGAAGACCCTCACGGATCCGTGTGTGAAGGACAGGGAATGCCTCAAACCCTGGTTTTTCGAGGCGCAGACCGTCGGGAAGGAAGACGTGGATGGCCTGATGCTGCGGGCCATCGACCACCGGCGAAGCCCGCTTTAACGGTCGCCGGGCGAACGGGTGGGGTCGTCGATGCAGCGAACTGAAAAACCATTGGTTTCGTAGTCGATCTGCAGGCGCACGGCGTCGTCCTCGAACACGACGGACCACGCGCCGAAGTAGTTCTTCTTGTCGAAGGTAGCCGACCAAAGAACGCCGGTGCGGTGCGCGTCGAGGTGCGCGCCGTCCATGTAGCCATATCGGAAGCCTGCGGCGGGCACCTTCAGGACGCTGGCAGACGGTGTCACGACCAGACGCTCATCCTCGTCGAAGAACTCCGCCTTGAGTTCCGCCACGCTGGGCACGCGGAAGCCGTCCGGACAGGGCGCCCAGCCGCGCTCCCGGCGAACGCCGTCACTGTCCATGATGGTCCAGTCATCCGACTCGATGACGAACTCACCGTGGTCCGGTGCGATCGTCCGCGCTTCGGTCTTGCTCGTCGGACTGGCGGCCTTTTCATGACCGTCCGCGGGCCGTCCCCACTGGTAGTAATCACCGAAGCAGGCCTCGTCTTCGACGCGCTCGCACACGCGCTGCGCACCCAGATTCCGGTCGAGCCAGATCCGGCCGGTCCGGGGCGACTGCACGGCACCGTAACGATGCCCGCCATGCTCGAGTTCGATCTGGCTGACCGCATCGGTGCCAACGGGTGCGGCAACGACAGGAGCGTGGCCGAGTACCCCGATGGCACACAGCAGCGACACGGATATGGGCTTCATTGGCTGACGGGCTAGGCGATATGGGGCGCCCGGGATGGGCGCCAGCTCATGGCGGTGGAGACGGCATGCGTTTCCGGCGAATGTCCGGACGCGGGGCTGTGGTCCGCGCGGAAGCGTACGAGAATCCGGCTGGGGCATCAACGTGAGAGGCCTTGGCCGTGCATTGCCGTGGCTGCGACCCTCCGCGCCAGGGCGCGGGTCTGGCTGCGCCGAGATGCCGCCTCAGCCCCCGAACTGCACGACGGTATCGTCGCTCCGGTGCGTCTTGCGCTGGCAGACCCGCACCTGCACCACGCCGGGCGTGGCCTCGCGCCTGCGCAACAGGTAGCTGACCTCCTGGTTGGCGTAGCGGTCGTGGGCGTCATTGACCTCGGTGCGCTTGCCGAAGAGGGCGTCGGCCTCGTCGAAGAACAGCACCCAGCCCTGCTGTCGCGCCCGTTCGAGTTGCCAGCCCAGGTTCTTCTCGGTCTCGCCGATGTAGCGGCTGCCCGGCACCTTGTGCAGGGGCTGGCGCAATGCCTTGGCGATGGCCTGGGCGGCGGCGGGCATGTGCTGGGTCAGGCGGCCGGTGAAGACGATGTGGGCGGGGCGGGGGCCAACGCCGGCCTCCAGTTGGGCGAGCCAGCGGGTCCAGGCCGGGGAGCCGTGGAGGAGGGCGGGTCTGGCGGGCGTGCGGGTGAGGGCCATGGATCACCTCGGCGTGGATCGGTCCGGGAAATGGTAGCGCGGCGACCGGCAGCGGTGCAGGAATCGCCCTACAGGGGGAGCCGACGCCATCGGACAGACCGGCCCCGCGGTGCTCGGTAGGCTGGGTCGCAAGTCCGGTCCTCGTGCCTTCGTGCCAGCCGGATCCCATTGTTGGTCGGCCGGGCCCAGTTCCGGATCGACCCCCCAAAAGGAGAATCGATCATGTGGAAGAAAACGGTTATCGCGAGCTCCCTGGCCCTGACCCTGGCCGCCTGCGCGGGCGGCATGTCGGACACCCAGCGCAACGCCGGCCTGGGCGCCCTGGGTGGCGCCGTCGGTGGCGCGGCCATCGGCTCCGCCACCGGCAGCGACAAGGTCGGCCGCGACGCGGCCATCGGTGCCGGGCTGGGTGCGCTGGGCGCCTACATCTGGACCCAGCGCATGGAGGAGCAGCGCCAGGCCATGGCGGATGCCACCCAGGGCACCGGTGTCGATGTGAGCCGCACCGAGGATAACCAGCTGAAGCTTGACATCCCCAACGACGTCTCGTTCGACGTCGGCCGCGCCGCCATCAAGCCCAACATGCGGCCGATCCTGTCGCGCTTCGCCGACACCCTCGAGGCCAACCCCGGCACCGCGGTGCGCATCGTCGGGCACACCGACAGCACCGGCAGCGACGCGGTGAACGATCCGCTGTCCACCCGCCGCGCGGCCAGCGCGCGGGACTTCCTGGTGGACCAGGGCGTGTCGCCGGCGCGGATCGACATCGCCGGCCGAGGCTCGCGCCAGCCGGTGGCGAGCAATGAGACCGCTGCCGGCCGCGCCGAGAACCGGCGGGTCGAGATCTATGTGGGCCAGTCGGCCGGGTGAGCGGGGTCTGACGACTCTTGCGGTCTCTTCGACTTCGAGGGCGCGACATCTCGCGCCCTCGGGTCGTTTACCGGCTTGACGGCATCCACGCCCGGTGCCACGCCACGGTGGCGCAACAGCGCGCGCTGCGCCCCATGCAGCCCGATAAGCAGCAGGGGGAATGCGAGCCAGCACCAGGGCGACGGAAAGGCCCACCAGGCCAGCGCGGTCACACCACTGGTGATCAGCATCGCGTTGCCGAAGCCGACCCCGCGCCCGTGGCCGTAGGCTGCGAACTGGAAGGCCAGCAGCCACACCCCGGCGGCGAGCCGCAGCCAGAAGGTGTCGTCGGTGAGGTGCACGACGAGCGCCGCGGCCGGCCAGGTGACGAGGGCGAAGGCAAAGGGTTCCGCGAGGTGGTCGGCGAGGCGGCGGCCGGGGCCGTGGGGGTGGGGTGGCTGGGCCTGTGCCTGCCCATGGATGGCCTTGCCGGAATCGTTCATGGGGTGTCTCCATCCTGCGATGGATCCGGTGTTGAGGGCGCAGGCTGTTGTTGGAGCGCCTGCTCATGCGCCTGGCGCACTTGTTCACGTTGTGGCTCGGGAAGCCGCAACCAGGTCGTGTAGTGGTCGAACTTCGACCAGACTCCTGCCGCTTTGCCGTACTCCCGGGCCAGCGGTGTCAGCACCGTAGCCATCCTGGCGTCGAAAGCCCCCTTGAGTTCGTCCAGCAATTCGTCCCCCTCGCGCAGCAGCGTCAGTTTGTTGTTGCGGCGGACATCGCCCCAGTTCTCGGGCCCGCTTATCCTCGCAACCTCCTTCAGTACGTCACCTCGCATTTTCTGGAAGACCGCCTCGTAGGCGCTTTGAAGTGCCGCCTCTTCGGCTTGATGTGGGCCGGCAAATTTCTTGTACGCGTCGGCTGACATGCCGCGGAAGCTGAGCCAGTCGCGCAACCGGCCGTCACTCATCGCGTATTCGCTGATCCGTTTTCGCTCGACCGCCACCAGCCGCTTGATCTGATCTGACTCGAAGGTCGTTTCGAGGTCTTCCCGTAGTTGCGGATCTGCGGCCTCCAGCTCCGCCAGCCGGTTCTCGAACAGGCCCAGCTTGGCAAACTTCTGCCAGTCGTAAGTTGCGTTGCCATCGAGGCGCTTTTGCGCTTCTCCCAGGAGGCTGTCGTATTCGTCCCGGGCGTTGTACTGGCCCCGGTTGGCCGGCGTGACGGAGTAGCCTTCCGGCGCGCCGTTGTCGATGTTGTTGGTGACCTTGACGGTTGCCTTGGGTAGCGCCTCGGCTTCCGGTTTCGGGTTGCCGGCAACATCGGTCTTGCCATCGATGGCCGTGACCTCGCAGTCGATCGACAGCGGCGTATGCCTCTCCAGGTCGGCGATGTCTGCCTGCGCGCTCTGGCCCGCCTGACGCATGGCGTCGAGCCTGGGTGCTGCCTGCGCGCTGCGACCGTAGTTGGCGGTGACGATCAGGTGAACGGTCACGCCGGCGTCGATGGCGTCTTTCACGGGCTTTTCGAACAGGCGCAACATTGAATCGGAATCACTGTTGTTGGCGTCCTGGGTTATTGGCGTGAGGTTGCGCCAGTCGTCGCCTGGCCCGCCCAGGTTGTCGTTGAGCAGGTGTCCCCGCACATAGAAGGTACGGCTGCCGCCAGGCTTGTACCGCTTTCGAAGCGTGTTCCAGTGTCCGGATGGGTCTGCCCGAGACCCCGGCGTGCTTCCGCGCTGATGCAGCCGATTCAGCTTCGCAACCTCGACCCTGCGGCCGAAAGTGTTGTCGTACAACGGACCATACTCAGGCGGAGTGCTCGGTTCGAGTGGTTGCGAGGTCGGCATGAACCGCGCCGTCGCAATCGCGAGTTGCGCGAGCAGGCCGCCGATCACGGCGCCATGGTCCACTGTTTGGTCGGGGGCGGCGACCGGCCGCACGCCGCCCTTGACCGCGTCCTCCTGCGTTGCGGCGGCCATCGCTTCGCCAAGGTCGGCGGCAATCGGAATGGCGATGTCGATGTCCTGCTCGCGCTGGGTGTCGCCGGCTGTTCGGGCATTCGCGCGCTCCCGTTCCAGGAAGCGCTCGTAGCTGGTCGGGGTGCGCGAAGCCACCATCAGCGTTGCGCCCCGGCCCTGACCCTCGATGAACACCTCGTGGGACTCGCCATCGGCAGCGCGGAAGCCGGCCTTGGCCCGCCACCACTCGCGCAGGCGGCGGACGCCGGACTTCACTGCCGTCGCCCCCCGCTTGACCAGATCGATGGTCGCCTTGCCCAGCTTGAGCGCGTAATCGATGACGGCGTCGATCGCCCCCTCGATCCGTTCGCGGATCGCGCCGAGGATCTCCCGCAGCTTGGCCGACAGGCGTCCGATGCCGGCCTGGTAGGCGAGGAAGCCGATCGCCACCGGCAGCGAGCGGACCAGCGCGTCTTCGAGGTAGTTCGCGGCCGTGTCGATGGTGCCGGCGGCGATGGCGATGACGCCGTCGAGGAAGCGGGCGACGATCTCCAGCATCTGCTTGAGGTATTCGATGGCGGCCTGGATCGCGCGCCAGATCGCCAGCAGGGTGGTGATCGTCGCGGTGATGCCGGTCCAGTCCAGCAGCGAGGCGAGCCACAGGCTGGCCCAGGCGATGACGCGGGTGGTGACGAAGCTCATGATGCCCTCGACCACCGTGGTCCACAGGTTGCCGATCTTCTCGCTGATCACCCGCCACAGTCCGGCGACGCCCTCGGTCATCAGGATCGAGACGAAGGACCACACGCCGGTCGCCACCTCCAGCATCCTGGTCAGCTTCTCGACGATGGCCGGGTCGAGCTTCTTCTTGAGCCGCGTCAGGACGTTGTCGACGGTCAGGCCGAGCACGTCGAGGACGAAGCGGAAGACCGAGCCGAGGGAGAAGTCGGCCGGCGGCTCGATGCCGGCTTCGCGCACGGCACCGAACAGCCAGCCGGTGACGCCGCTCAGCAGGTGCTTGCCGATGTTGCCGAAGAAGCGCATGAAACCGGCGCCCATGGCCTTCAGCAGGTTGATCAGGAAGCCGATCGGGTTGGTCAGCACGTCGCCGATGGCCTGGGCGGCCTTGGCGAGTATCTGCACCACCAGCTCCGGCGGCAGGCCCATCAGGCGCAGCGCGGCCTTGAAGAAGTCCCAGGCCACGCCGAGGATGTCGCCGTCCACGAAGAGCCGCCGCAGCAGGGCCAGCGCCGTCTGCTTGAGCTTGGGCCACCAGGTCGGGTCGCTGAAGAACTGGCCGAAGACCGGGATGCGGGCCAGGATCTGCTGCTCGACGAAGGCCTCGATAGGCTCGCGGATGCAGGCCGGCACCTGTTGCCAGATGGCGTTCAGGACCAGCGCCGGCAACTGCATCAGGTCGCCATACACGGTGATCACCTTGCGCACCGCGCCGAGCACCAGCTCGAAGAACGGGGTGAGGGCGTCGAAGGCTGAAAGCATCAGCGCGAACAGCGCGCCGACCTTCTCGCGGGCCCATTCGGCCAGCGTGTCGACCGCCTCGGAGAGCCAGGCGAAGGCGGTGGCAAGCCACGACAGCAGGGTGTTCACCTGGAGCCGGCCGATCAGCGCCGTGACGGCTGTCGCCAGCGCGCCGACGCGGGTGGACAGCCACTCGCCGGCGAACACCAGGATCGAGCGCACCGAGGCGATGACCCCCTGCACCGAGGGCAGCATGCCGGCCAGCGTATCGCGCTGCTCCGGCACGCCCTCGCCGCCGTCCATGCCCTTGCCGGCGGCGTTGAGGTCGGCCGACAGCTGCTGCGCCCGCTCGCCGAAGTCGCGCACGAAGGCCGGCGGAATCAGCTCGGCGACCTGGCCGGCGAACTGGGCCACCGGCTGCCACACCGGGCGGGTCTGCTCGCGCACCCAGTCGAAGGCCTCGCCGGCCTTGGCGCTGATCCAGCCGACTACGCCGCCCTGGCTCCCGCCGGACTCGGTCTCGGATGGCCCGAAGAGGCTCTCGGCAAACCAGTTCCAGACCCGCTCGGCCGCCTCCTTGACCGGGCGCACCCACGCCCACAGCCGCGCGCCCAGGTCCTGGATGCCCTGCCAGACCTCGCCGCCGAAGTCCTTCAGCCATTGCACCGCCGGGGCGCCGAAGTTGGCCCACAGCTCGCCGAAGAATTCGCCGATGGGGCGAAGGAACTCGCTCAGGCGGTCCCAGGCGACGCCGACGGTCTCGACGACGAAGCGCTTCATGTCGCCGATCGCCGTCATCAGCGGTTCGCAGTCGCCGGACGCCAGCGCGGCGACGATGGTCGCGGCGCGCTCGACCAGGCCGGCGAACAGGTCGATCAGCTGGCGCGGCCCCTCGAAGGGCACCAGCGCCTTCAGGGTGGCGATGTAGGTGTCCCAGGCGCGGGCGACCTGGCGGCCGAGCCAGTGGACGACGCCCTCGTCGATGATCGCCTCGAGGGTGCGCGCCAGCTCCGGCGAAATCGAGCGCACCAGCTCCCAGCCGAACTCGCGCACCTGGGCGATGCCCCACTCGGCGATGTCGCCGAGCCGCTCGGCCGCGGCGTCGTAGAGGTCGCTCCAGAAGCCGCGCCGCAGGGGCTGGGCGGTGTCGCCGGTGGCGCGCTGCTGGGCCACGTGGGCCAGCTCGTGGGCCAGCAGGAAGCGCCCGCCCGGCGCCTCGGGGGCGAAGCGGCCGTGGTCGAAGACGATGTGCTCGCCCAGCGTGAAGGCGTGGGCGTCCACCGCGCCGGCGAGCCGGGCCGCCTCGCCGCCGGTGTGGATGCGCACCGCGCCGAAGTCGAGGCCGAAGCGGGCCTCCATGTCGGCGCGGGCGTGGGCGGGCAGTGGGGTGCCGCCCTCGCTGAGGGCCAGGATGCGATCTTCCAGCGCCTCCGGCACCGGGCCCTCGTCACCCGTCGCGCGATTCTGCGGCACCTGTGCCAGCGCCTGGCGGACCGCGTGGCCGGGCGTCAGCGGCGTGACGCTTGCCGGGCCCGGTCGCGCCGGGGCGGCGAGGGCGCGGGCAGCGACCCGGTCGGCGTGGTGCTCGGCTTCGTCGCCGCTGCGCCCCACGCGCAGCCGAGGCAGGGGCCGCGCGGGCT
>JAGRGD010000328.1 GCA_020445665.1 Rhodocyclaceae bacterium | reverse complement strand
CTCGGCCGGGATGCCGGAGATGCGCTCGCAGGCCCGGTTCCAGTGAGTGACGCGGTGCTCGGCGTCGAGGATGAAGGTGGCAACCGGCAGTTCGGCAATGATCTGGTCGAGCAGGGCGCGAAGCGATGCATCGGGCCGGGGCTGGGGGGCGGTCTCGGCGCGCTCGATAAAGACCTGAAGCACTCGCTGGCCGGTTGAGTCATCCGTCCGCCGAGCGCGCACTTCAAAGTGGCGTGTGTCGCCTGCCGGGGTCGTGACGGTGATGTGAATCGGCGCGACCTCATCGCCCGCAAGACAGGCGGCGCCTTGTCTGCGCAGTTGCTCGGCGCTTGGCGGGTCGTCGAGCGCATGAAAGGGGCGGTCGTACAAGGCGCTGAGCGCACAGCCCAGTTGCCCGGCCAGGGTGGCGTCGGCCCATTCGGGATGGCCGCCCCGGTGCAGCATGGCGCCATGGCCGGCCAGGGCGAGCGCGTCGCGCCAGAGATCGGCGGGCGGGGGCTGCGGTGCGCCCCGTTCAGGCATCGGCTTCGAGCACCCGGGCGAGGGCGTCCGCTTCGGCGATCACTGCGAGCAGCGTTGTGGGGGCTGGCAGGGCGATGTCGCCCATGGCGCGGGAAACCCAGGGCGCCAGTGCGGGCGGGGGGAAGTCGTCGCCGTTGTCGAGGTCGGTGTCTGCCAGCCGGTCTGCCAGGCTGACCAGGGCACACAGGGCGGATTGGGTTTCGGGCGATTCATGGTGGCGTCCGGCGGCTTCGCACAGGGCGTCCGGAAACTTCCAGTGACGGAGTAGCGCCTGGCCGAGTTCGGCGTGGTCGGTGCCGAAGGCGGCACGTTCGGCGCTCACATCACTGCCGATGATCCAGTTGGCTTGTGCGCCGTGCTCGGGCAATTGGATGGGGTTCGTTTGGGCGAGCACGATCTTGCCGACGTCATGGAGAATGCCGGCGGTAAAGGCTTCTTCGGCGGGGTAGCCGGTGGTTTCGGCGAGCAGCCGGGCGAGCATGGCACATCGGGTGCTGTGCCGTAGCAAATGGCCCATCGAGGCGCGCAGTGCGGGCGGCAGCTGCATCATTTGGGCCGAGCCGACGGCCAGGACCAGCATACGCAGCGCCCGGAAGCCGAGGATGGCAGTGGCTTCGTGGACGGTGGCGATGCGCTTGCTGAGGCCATAGAAAGGCGAATTGGCCACCTTGAGTGTACGCAGACTGAGCGTCAGATCGGCGGCGATGGTATCGGCGATGCTGCGGGCGTCGACGTCGGGGCGCGCAAACAGCGCCAGCAGGTCCGTCATGACTTTGGGCGGCGGTGGGAGCTGTTCGGCATTCTGAACGATTTGCTCGGCGCTCAGCGACATGGTTCAGGTGCCCCCTGCGCAAGCGCGAAAAGCGTCGGTGTCCAGCAGGGTCAGCAAATAGCCGCGGCTGGTTGAGCGCTGCCCGAGCCGGGTGCGTGACACCCGCAGTCGCCTGCCGTTGAGCTCGACACTGTCGACATTGCCGAGCAATTCGGTCGGG
>JAGRGD010000327.1 GCA_020445665.1 Rhodocyclaceae bacterium | reverse complement strand
CGGTGTCGGTGGTCAAGCTCTACGCCGCGGCGATGCTGCCCGGCTTCATGCTGGCGGGCCTTTACATCGTTTATGTGGTGGCGCGGGCGGCGCTCAACCCCAAGCTCGCGCCGAAGCTGCCCAAGAAGGAAACGGACATCCCGTTCCTCGAAGTGGTGGTGATGCTGCTGAAGTCCTTCGTGCCGCTGACGGTGCTGATCCTGTCGGTGCTGGGGGCGATCCTGTTCGGCCTCGCCACGCCGAGCGAGGCCGCCGCCATCGGCGCGCTGGGCGGCATGGTGCTGGCGGTGGTCTACCGGGCGCTGACCTGGGGGCGGATGAAGGAGGCGGTGTTCCTCACCGCGCGGACCTCGGCGATGGTGTGCTGGCTGTTCGTCGGTTCGTGGACCTTCTCGTCGGTGTTCTCGTACCTGGGCGGCGAAGGGCTGATCAAGGACTTCGTGCTCGGCCTCGACCTGTCGCCGCTGACCTTCCTGATCCTGTCGCAGCTGATCATCTTCCTGCTGGGCTGGCCGCTGGAGTGGAGCGAGATCATCATCATCTTCGTGCCGATCTTCCTGCCCCTGCTGCCTCACTTCGGGGTGGACCCGATGATGTTCGGCATCCTCGTCGCGCTGAACCTGCAGACCTCGTTCCTGACACCACCGATGGCGATGTCGGCCTACTACCTGAAGGGGGTCGCCCCGCCACACATCCAGCTATGGGAGATCTTCAAGGGCTGCTTCCCGTTCCTGGGCATGGTGATCCTGTCGATCGTCATGGTGTATGTCTTCCCGGGGCTGGTGACCTGGCTGCCCGACGTGTTCTACGGTAACTGAGGTGGAATGAATGATGAGGGATTCGGAACTGTCCACGGGCACCCAGGGCCTGACCGCGGCGGCGCTGCTCGCCGCGCTGCGGGAAGGGCGCATGAGCGCCGAGGACGCGACACGGGCCTATCTGGCGCGGATCGAGGCGGTGGAGCCCCAGGTCCGCGCCTGGGCCACCATCGACCCGGAGCTGGCGCTGCGCCAGGCCCGCGCCTGCGACGCCTATCGTCAGGCGGGCGGCGAGCCGGGCCCGCTGCACGGGCTGCCGGTCGGCATCAAGGACATCATCGACACCGCCGACCTGCCCACCGAACTGGGCACCCCACTGCACGCCGGGCGACAGCCCCAGCGCGACGCGACCCTGGTGGCGCGCCTGCGCCAGGCCGGCGCGGTGGTGATGGGCAAGACGGTGACGACCGAGATGGCGACCTATTCGCCCGGCCCGACCCGCAACCCCCACAACCTGGCGCACACGCCCGGTGGGTCCTCGAGCGGCTCGGCGGCGGCGGTGGCGGCCGGGATGGTGCCGCTGGCGCTGGGTACCCAGACCAACGGCAGCGTGATCCGTCCGGCCGCCTACTGCGGTGTTGTCGGCTTCAAGCCGAGCTTCGGCCTGCTGCCGCGCACCGGCGTGCTACGCCAGTCGCCGGCCCTCGACCAGATCGGCCTGCTGGCCGGCAGCGTGGAGGATGTGGCGCTGCTGGCCGACGCGCTGGTCGGCTTCGATGCCGACGACCCGGCGATGCGGCCGACCGCGCCGCCGCGCCTGCATGCAGCCTGGCAAAGGCCGCTGCCGATGCCGCCGCGGCTGGCGTTCATTCGCACGGCCCACTGGGAGCGCACCGAGGCGGACACCCGCGAGGCCTTCGACGAACTCCTTTCCCTGCTCGGCGACCGGGTCGAGGAAGTGCGCCTGCCGGCCCTCTTCGACGAAGCCTGGGACTGGCACCGGAGCATCATGGAGGCGGACATCGCCCGCCACTACCGCCACGAGTACGAGCGCGGCGCGGACGTCCTGTCCGCAGGCCTGCGCGCCCAGATCGAGCGGGGGCGGGAGGTGAGGGCCGTGGATTACGCTGACGCCATCGACCGCATCCCGGCGCTCAACGCCGCCCTCGCGGAGCTGCGCGAGGAGTACGACGCGATCCTGACGCCGTCGGTGGCCGGCACCGCACCCCATGGCCTCGAGAGCACCGGCGATCCGGGCTTCTGCACGCTATGGACGCTGGCCGGCATGCCGGCCATCAACCTGCCGCTGATGCACGGTGAGAACGGGCTGCCGCTCGGGGTGCAACTGGTCGGCTACCGGGGCGGGGATGCCCGCCTGATCGCCTGCGCGCGGTGGCTCAGCGGGCAGGTGGAAGGCAACGGGGAGGGGGCAACATGCTAGTCAAGATGATCACCGGCGTACTGGCGACCCTGATGGCGCTGGGCTTTTTCGTGGTGCCGATCCTCAAGCTCAAGGATCCGGCGCTGATCGGCGTGATCGTGATCGGCGTCGTGCTGATGCTGGTGGATCTCGCCCAGAAGCTGCGCAGCAAGGAGGATTGATGTCCGTTCAAGACCGACCCCGCGTGCTCGTCACGCGGCGGACCTTCGACGAGGTGCTGGCGTCGCTGCGCGAGCGCTTCGACGTCGATGACAACCAGGGCGACGTGCCCCTCGCGCCGGATGAGCTGCGCCGGCGCGCGGCCGCCTGCGAGGGCATCATCACGGCCGTCGCCGACCCGGTCACTGCGGCCCTGCTCGATGCCTGCCCAAGGCTCCGGATCGTCGCCAACTGCGCGGTCGGCACCAACAACGTGGATATTCCGGCCTGCACCGAGCGCGGCATCATGCTCACCAACACCCCCGGGGTGCTGGACGACACCACGGCCGACCACGCCTGGGCCCTGATGTTCGCCGCGGCGCGGCGGGTCGTCAGCTCGGACCGCTGGCTGCGCGACGGCCACTGGAAGGCCTGGGGCTTCATGGACTGGCACGGCGTCGATGTTCACCACGCCACCCTCGGCGTGATCGGCATGGGCCGCATCGGCCAGGCCATCGCCCGGCGCGGCGCCGGCTTCGACATGAACGTGATCTACCACAACCGCAATCGCCTGCCCGCGGCGGACGAGGCGGCCTGCCGCGCCAGCTACCGGAGCATGGATGCGCTGCTCGGCGAGGCCGACTTCGTCGTGGTGTCGGTGCCCTACGGACCGGCCACCCACCACCTGATCGGTGCGCGCGAGCTGGGCCTGCTCAAGCCCACCGCGGTCTTCATCAACATCGCCCGTGGCGGGGTGGTGGACGACCCGGCACTGGTCGCCCTGCTCAAGGCCGGGCGCATCGCCGCGGCGGGCCTCGACGTGTTCGAGAACGAGCCGGCCCTCGATCCCGGCTTCCTCGGCCTGGAAAACGCCGTGCTGACACCACACATCGCCAGCGCCAGCCGGGCCACACGCCTGGGCATGGCCGAGCTGGCGGCCCGCAACCTCACCGCCGCGCTGTCGGGCGAGCGCCCCCCCAGCCTCGTCAACGCCGAGGTGACGCCCCGCTGACCCCCGCCCCCGGCTCGCTCAGTGAGCGTAGTCGGGGTTGCGGGTGCCGATCACCGTCAGGTTGAAGCCGCCCGCATCCAGCGGAATCGTGTCGCCATAGACCACTTCATGGGCGTCCTGGCTGCGATACACCTCGACCCGGTGGTTCTGGATGCCGGGTTCGATGTACTCCAGGCTGTAGCCAGCCACGCCGACTTGCGAGCCGGACGTGACCGGCCGCGTCGTTGGCGCCTGGTGGACCACCAGATGGTGGCTGGCCTCGGCCCCCGGCGTGCTGACGGACGTGCCGACACGGACCGGTGCGACCGGCCGCATGACGGTCTGGGCCCCTCCCGGTGGCGTCACCGATCCCCCGGAACCGCCACCGCCACTGCCGATCGGCGCCACCACCACGATGGGCGCCTGCGGCCTCGGCTGCGCGACCGGACGGGGCTGCGGCGTTGGAACGAAGTTGGGCGTTGGCGTGCCGCCTGACGGCGGCGTGCCACCCCCCGGTGGGTTGCCACCCGGAGGCGGCGTACCACCACCCGGCGGATTGCCTCCCGGGGGCGGCTTGTTGCCGGCAAGGGGGGGCACCAGCATCGGCGCCTGAGGCTTCGGTTGGGGCACCGCATGGGGGACCGGGTGCGGCACCGGGTAGGGCGTTGGCGTGCCACCCTGGGGGGGATTGCCTCCGGCTGGCGGGTTCGTCCCGGCCGGCGGGTTGCCGGCGAGCGGTGGCACCAGCATCGGCGCCTGGGGCTTCGGCTGGGGCACCGGATGGGGCACGGGATACGGTACCGGGTAGGGGGTCGGCGTGCCGCCCTGAGGCGGATTGCCCCCGGGCGGAGGCGTGCCACCCCCCGGTGGGTTGCCACCCGGAATCGGCGTACCTCCACCCGGCGGATTGCCGGCCAGCGGCGGCACCTGCATCGGCGTCTGGGGCTTGGGCTGGGGCACCGCATGGGGGACGGGATACGGCACCGGGTAGGGGGTCGGCGTGCCGCCCTGGGGCGGATTGCCACCAGGCGGCGGCGTGCCACCCCCTGGCGGGTTGCCACCCGGAGGCGGCGTGCCACCCCCTGGCGGGTTGCCGCCCGGAGGCGGCGTACCACCGCCCGGCGGGTTCGTGCCCCCTCCTGTGCCGCCGGCTACCGGCGCCAGCGGCGGCACCATGCCGGGGACCGCCACCGGTACCGGATACGGCTGGGGATGGGGCACCAGGGGCGGCGCGAGCACGGGCGGTAGCGGCGGTACGGCGGTGCCACCATGGCTCTTGCTGCCGTCGTCCGGCTTGCCCTTGGGGCCACTTCCGACGGGCGTGAGCACCACGTTGTGGTGGTCCGGCGGGTTGCCGCCGAGGGGCTGATTGGTGGTGCCCGGGTTCGGTTGCTGCGTGCCGACCGGATTCAGGGGCGCATAGGTCGGGGTGCTGCTCGTGGCGGCATGGTGCTGACACTGCCAGCTTTGCGAGTGCAGGCAGTTGGCTGCGGCGTAGCCGAGGCCGGGAGCCAGCAGGGCGGCGGCGATCACGGATGCGCGAATCATGGTCAGCCCTCCTCAGAAGTAATGGACGGCCTGGATCCAGCCGCGATAGGCGGCGTCGCTGCCGTCGCTGGCTTGATCGGTGTCGGGGGCGCGCAGCGGGTTGTCGCCGAGCTGCCAGCCGATCAGGCCACGCACGACCCACTGGCCGGGCCAGGTCTGGGTCAGGCTGAAGCCGACAGACTCCTGCGAGAACTCGTTCTCGATCAGCGGATTGCTGCCCTGCCAGCCGTCCCAGGGGGTGTGGTGCAGGCGGATCCAGCCCTGCTGCACGAAGAGGCCGCTCTGCAAGGCGCCGCCCCACGGGGGCGCCTCCAGATGGTGGCGCACCTCCAGGTGCAGGGCGAGGCCTTCGTCGCCGGCGGCTTCGCCGATCGGGTAGCCGGCGTTGTTCTCGGGACCGCCCAGGTAGAACTTCTGGGCGCTGTCGAGATTCTTGCCGGCCCACTGTCCCGTCAGCCGCCCATAGAGGGAGACCGGTCCGGCGATGTGCTGCAGCCGCGAAAGCATCAGGTTGCCGCGTGCAAAGCGACCGTCGGTGCGGGCGTTGGCCCGGTCGAAGGCTTCGAAGGCGGCGTCGCCGTCGAGGGACAGGCGGCCGACGCTGAGGCTGGCCTCGAACAGGGTCAGCCCGTTGGCCCAGCCGTCGTGGTCCGCGTCGCCACCGATGCCGATGGTGGCGAGGTCGATGGTGCGCGCTGCATCCAGATCGCCCGTGCTGCGGTCGTCCACCGACAGCCGTCCGACGGAGGCGCGCAGATGGAGGTTGTGGTGCCGTGACCGGACCAGCGGGTGCGTCGCGTAGAGTCGGAACTCGGTGGCCTCGCCTTCCCCCTGGTCCACGCCGGCAATGGTGTCGAGCTGATAGCGGAAGTGGGCGACGTTGGCGCCGAGCCGCGTCCCCCGCGGGCTGACGGGCCGCAGATAGTCCAGGTAGCCATACAGCGTGTCCGAGCCCGAGGCCACCGCGCGGCCGATCAGCTGGTCGCCGGCACCGGTCGGGCTGTTCAGGTAGAGGGTCGTGCCGAGGCGGACACGCCCGGTGTGCACGTTGCCGAAGTTGTCCACGTCCACGTTGCCGGCGAAGCCCGGCTCGTTGTCGAGGCGCACCCGCAAGTGCGCCGTCCCGACCTCCGCGCCAGGGTAGAGGATCGAGTGGATCGTGGCGCCTGGCAGGTCCTCGGCGAGCAGCAGCGCCCGCTCGTAGTCGGCCCGGTGCATCGGCCGGGTCGTGGGCAGGTGGGTCGCGAGGATGTCCGCGACCACGTCGGCACGCACCCGCTCGCCACGCAGCTCCAGCTCGATGCCGTTCTCGGCCAGGAAGCCCTCGTAAACGTCGAGGCGGATGACACCGTCGGTGACGGGGTGGGGCGGCACGAAGACCTTCGCGGCGAAGAACCCCTGCGCGCGGTAGTGCGCCATCAGGGCATTGGCGGCCGCGTGGATGTCGGCCGTGGACAGCGCCCGGCCGGTGAATGGCGAAAGAATCCGGTTCAGCGTCGCCGCGTCGAGCTGGGTGACCCCGTGGACGTCGAAGCCCTTCACCGGCACCGTCGCGTCGCTCGCCGCGATGGCTGGCGCCGAGGGGCTGGGTGGCAGGGGCAGCCGGGCACCTTCCGGGCGCGCTGCCGGGGCGGGTGCCTCCTGCTGGTAGCGCTGCAACTGGGCACCGGCGCCCCCGGATTGGGCGAGCAGAGGCTGGACAGGCAGCAGACAGAGGGTGGCGAGGCCGACGGCGCGGCCCAGCCGGGAGCGGGGAGGTGACATGCGGGGCATCCGGATTCGGGTGGGAGGGTTCATGGAGTCCTACAGGGTCGGCAGCGACGGCCGACAGACGCGGCGCACCCTGGCGCGCAGACTGGCATCAACGGTCGCCATGTCACGGCCTGTCGCACCCAAAGGAGAACATCATGCTCAAGTGGGCCTTCATTTTTCTGCTCGTGTCGGTCGTCGCCGGCATCTTCGGCTTCACCGGCCTCGCCGCTGGCGCGGCCGCCATCGCCAAGTTCCTGTTCTTCGCAGCGCTGGTACTGTTCCTGATCTTCCTGGTCCTCGGCCTGACGATCTTCCGCTCCGTCACATAAGGCCACGGGGCGGGCAGGCCGCCCCGACGTCAGGGGATATTCTGCCGATAACGGCAAATTTGGCGATTACTTCAGGTTCTTTAGACCGGAGGTGTCCAGGCCCTTGAGTACCTCCCGTTCCAGGTGCCGCTGGTCCGCGCGGGCGTTGTGCTTGCGCTGCTCGTCGAGCTTCTGCTTCTCGATGCTCATCCGCATCTGACGCTGCAGCGATTCCTGCTCGGTCTCGCACTGGCGGAACCCGTCTGACCAGCCCTGGGCGTACTGATGATCGGCGTCGAAGCGGGGCACATCCTTTCTGAACTGGTCGAACAGGCTTCCGCCGGCCTTCTTGCCGCTGTGGCAGCCGTCGTCGAAACCGTCCGCGTAGGCCAGCGGATATCCCTGCTTGATCATCGATGTCTTCTCGCTGACACAGCCGGTCAGCATCAGGGCTGCGGCGAGGGCGACGATCGGGGTGCTGGCACGCATTGAGGTCTCCTTGCGCGATGGTCGGTCGATCCGTTTGGCATGGTGCCACGGCGCGGCTGGCGGGTCGATGGTTACCGTGTCCGTTGCCCTTTCCCGGCCGTTACATGCGTTGGGTGCGGGGCCGCTCATCTCTGCCATGCAAGCAACGGAAAGTGGACGGAGAATAGCGGCGATCGATGTGCTGCCGTCCCGGCGGGCGGGGCGGCCACGAGACCCTTGCGGAGCCGGGCGGCCATGAGCAAAGACAGAGACGAGGCGCGCGAAGCGTTCGAGGCGCAGATGCACGCCGAGATGAGCGATCGCCTCGATGAAGAACTCGAGATGGAGTTCGACGACGAGCGGATGGAGGCGATCCTCCAGGCCAGCGGCGTGGCCGTCGAGGCGCCACCGGACATGGACGCCCGGCTCTATTTCAGCGAGCTGCTGCGGCTACAGGGCGAACTGGTCAAGCTGCAGGACTGGGTGGTGCACCACAAGCTCAAGCTGGTGGTGCTCTTCGAGGGGCGCGACGCGGCCGGCAAGGGCGGCGTGATCAACCGAATCACCCAGCGCCTCAACCCCCGTGTGTGTCACGTCGCGGCCCTGCCGGCCCCCACCGAGCGGGAGCGCAGCCAGTGGTACTTCCAGCGCTATGTGGCCCAATTCCCGACCGGCGGGGAGATGGTTCTGTT
>JAGRGD010000326.1 GCA_020445665.1 Rhodocyclaceae bacterium | reverse complement strand
CCACCCACCGGTTCGTCATAGAATGGTGGCCCGCCTTTCGCCACACCCACCGGCCATGCCCGACTTCCGAGAACTGTCGACCCTTGTCCGATCCCGCATCCCGCTGGTCTCGATCGAAACCACCGAGGAGCCCAAGGCCCTTGCGCTGCTGGGCCGGATCGCCCGCGAGGACGGCCTCGAACTCTACCGGTGGACGGTCGCCGATGGCCTGATCCACAGCAACTTCAGCTACGGCTCCCGGCCGGTGGACCGCTACGCTGGCGCGGCCGACCCGGGACGCCCCCGTGAGATCGCCGACACCCAGGCGCTGACCGACGCCCTCTACCACATCGACAAGCAGGCGGGCAAGGGGCTCTATGTGCTGCTCGACCCCCACCCCTTCCTCGAAGACCCGGTGGTCATCCGCCTGCTGCGGGAGATCCTGCTCGACCACCCGGTGCGCAGCCGTACCCTGGTGCTCGTTGCCCCCCGCCTGTCGCTGCCGGCCGAGCTCTCCCGCCACGGCGCCTCGATGCAGCTGCGCCTGCCCGACCTGGACGCCCTCAAGGGCATCCTGCGCGAGGAGCTCCAGCTGCACCAGCGCAACACCGGCGACACCGTGCGCGGCGAACGGGCGGACGTGAACGCCCTCCTGCAGCAGGTGGTGGGCCTGCCCGAGGAGGACGCCCGACGCCTGCTGAGGAGCGCCATCCGCGACGATGGCCTGATCACCGCCGACGACCTCGACCGGGTGGTGCGCTACAAGCGCGACATGCTGGGCCGAGGCGCGGTCGAGGTGGACATGAGCGAAGTCGGCCCCGACGACATTGGCGGCCTCGCCCGCCTCAAGCAGTGGCTCGCCCAGCGCCGCCCGGTGTTCACCGGCGAACGCCAGCTGCCCGGCCTGCCGGTACCCAAGGGGGTGATGCTGCTCGGCGTGCAGGGCGCCGGCAAGAGCCTCGCCGCGCGCGTCATCGCCGGCGCCTGGCGGGTGCCCCTGCTGCGCCTCGACTTCGCGGCCCTGTACGACAAGTACACCGGCGAGACCGAGCGCAAGCTGCGCGACGCCCTCGCCGCCGCCGAAGCCATGGCCCCCGCCGTGCTGTGGATCGACGAGATCGAGAAGGGCCTGGCGACCGATGCCGAAGGCGACGGCGGCGTCTCGCGCCGGCTGCTCGGCACCCTGCTCACCTGGATGGCCGAGCGCAACAGCCGGGTCTTCCTGGTGGCCACCGCCAACGACGTCAGCGCCCTGCCGCCCGAGTTGATGCGCAAGGGCCGCTTCGACGAGATCTTCTTCGTGGACCTGCCCGCCGCGCCGGTGCGCGAGGACATCTTCGCCATCCACCTGCGCCGCCGCGAACAGCCGGCCGAACGCTTCGACCTCGCCGCCCTGGCGAGGGCCACCGACGGCTTCTCCGGCGCCGAGGTGGAACAGGTAGTGCTCGCGGCCCTCTACGCCACCCTCGCCGAAGACCGGGCGCTGGTCACCGAAGACCTCCTCCGCGAAGCCCTCGCAACCCGGCCGCTATCGGTCGTCATGGCCGAAAAGGTCGCCGCCCTGCGCGCCTGGGCCGGCGAACGCTGCGTGCCGGCGGACTGAGCGGGTCCTGGGCTACCGCGGGCTCGCCCCTGCCGGCCGGAATCCTGAGACAGCGCGTATCGCTGTCGCCCCATTCTCAAGTCTATCCTCTCCGCATAGACTGCCACCCTGCCACCCTGCCGGTTGCCGATGGGGGCCTCGGTAATCGGGCGAAACGGGGTCCGGGCGCCGGTATCCATGCATGTCCAGCAGCGCGCGAGGTGCGCGCTCAGGATTGACCGTACAAGGGGAGGCAGAGTGGCTGACGACAGGCTGAAACTCGAGGGTCAGAGAGCTGCGATCCGCGAGCACATCACGAAGTACGAAGCGTATTCACTGGAAGGCGAGAAGAACTTCGCCCTGAAGACCATCCGCAATTGCCAGGCACAGATTGCCAAGCTGCTCGCGCGCCACAAGCACTGGCCTGCCAGTTGGGAGGACAACTGGCTCCCGAACAGAGGGCATCCCCAGACGTAACTTGCATGGGCGCGAACCGGGCTCTAGCACGACCGGCGATCTGGACACGCGGACGGGAGCGGCGCGATGGCGTCAGATGCCTGCCCGCACCATAACGTCCTCCGACCCACAGCACGCGTTGCGGTCATTGCCGGTTTGGATCGATGCAAGACCGGTTGCCGAACGCGCGCTAGCGGGGGCGATCCATCTCAGTCCGGGCTGGGCTTCTTCGCCGGCGAGTCGATCAGCACCGCCTGCTGCCATCGACCGGGTCGCTTGTCGGTCCGGTGAATGCAGCCCGGCCAGCAGCACGGCCGCCGCTTTCCCGCCAGCAGCGTCTCTAGCGTCCGATCGATCCGCGTCGCCCGGGTCTTCGCCTGTCTGGCACTTTCGACCCAGCAGATGAACTCGTTTCGGGCGATCGGAGACAAGCGCTCCCACAGCCCGGCCACCGCCGGGTCGCCATGCAGCGCATCCGACAGATCGGCCGGCAGGGCGTGGACGAGGCCACCGGAAAGCTGCGGTTTCATCAAAGCGTCCTCCTGCAAGCGCTGCACTTTTTCTTCGGCGCCCGGGCCCACGCGCGCGCCTGCGCCACGAGGCGCCACGCAGGACCCACGTGTCCGCGCCTGAGACCCGCCGGCAAGCCTTTCTCCACGCGCCGGACGGCACTTCAAGCCTTGCCGGCCAAGGGGCAGACCAGGCCGCTGCGGTTCGCCGATGAGCTTCAGCCGGGGGGCGGCCGTTTCGGACCGCTTGCGCCCGGATTGACTGACAGGCGTCGTCCCAACGCCTGCCCCACCACGGTGCACCGTAATCGCGCAACGGCGGTCGCCCCGCCTTGCAGATGGAGCAGCGCGGGGCCCCGGAATATTCTCCCGTTTTTCGCAACAATAATTCATTCATTCCGGTGTTTATTGCATTCCCAGGGATCCTTACAGTGGCGTCACGCACTGCAGATCGTCACACCCGGTGACGAGTGCATGCCCAACTCGACAGGAGCAGATCATGAAAGTCACAGTCATCGGTGCCGGCAACATGGGCTCGGCCTTCGTCAAGCAGCTGGTTGCCGCCGGCCATACGGTTACCGTCACCGCCCGCGATCTCGACAAGGCCCACGCCACGGCCGCGGTACATCCGGGTGCGGAGGCCGTCGCCGCCGACCGCGCAGCGGTCGATGCCGACGTCGTGGTGCTCGCCACGGGCTATGCCGACGCCGTGGCGGCGCTGCAGTCGGTGAATCCGAAGGACGGGCAGGTCGTCATCGACATCACCAACCCCCTCACCGCCGACTACATGGGCCTGACCCTCGGCCACACCACGTCGGCCGCCGAGGAGATCGCCCGCGCCGTCCCGGGCGTCCGGCTCGTCAAGGGCTTCAACACCGTGTTCGCCCAGATGCTGGCCGAAGGCGCCGATCTGGGCGGTGGCCGGAAGCTCAGCGTGTTCCTCGCCTCGGACGACGCGCCCGCCAAGGCAACGGTGCAGGCGCTGGCCGAAAGCCTCGGCTTCGAGACGATCGACGCCGGCGGGCTGCGCAACGCCCGCTACCTCGAGCCCCTGGCCGGCTTGAACATCTACCTGGGCTACGGCGCGGGTCGCGGCACCGGCATCGCGCCGACCTGGGTCTCGCGCGCCTGAACTCCGGGGCGGCCGTTCGACCAGCGATCCGGTCCTGCAGCGCCCCAAACCCAAGCAGCCCTCCCGGCCGCGCACCACCCGCTCGGCCGCGAGGGCCTTCCCGGAGCACCGCCATGAACAGCCGACCTCTTGCAGCGCACGCTGAACATCCGATCGAACCGGTGTTCCGGACGCCTGGCGCCCGATCCGCCAGCCCCGCCGCGCGGCCTTACGCAACGCCCGCGGCCCGGCTGTACATCGCCGCAGAAGACACCCGTCTGGTCGGCGGCGCCACCGGAGAGCATGGGTTGGAGATCGCACCCGGCGCCGACCGGCTGCTACGCGAGCATTTCGCGCAGCGACTGCCCCAGCCGGTCGCGATCGAGAACGCGATCATGGACATCGAGGATGCCCTCGCCCAGGTCCCGGCATCAGTGCGCGGTGGTGCCATCGCCAGCGACGACCCGGCCTTGCGCCGCCTCGCCCTGGCGGCAGGCCTCCCGGCAGACGCGTCGACCCTCCATCGCGACGCCATCGAACAGCTGTTCTCGCGCCAGGCCGCCGTCGCCGAGGGTCGGCCCGCATCGGCCGAGGGCCTGCCGGACGACCCCCGCTTCGTCGCGGAACTGCTCGTGGTACGCGAACTCATGCACCACCTCGATATCCCCCGCATTCAGCTCGACGACGGCGACCGACCCGGCCGCGACGATCGGGCCAACACCCCCCAACCGGAGAAAACACCATGCAAGGCTTCATGAATACCGCCCTGGCCATCGCGATGACCACCTTCATTGCCACCGGCGCCCACGCCGAGACCCCATCCGGGAAAGCGTGGCCCGGGAGCAAGGCAGGCGAACCGACACCCGCCGCGGCGGGGGTGCCGCCGGCCCTGGCGCGCAACCTCGCCAACTTCGACGACCTGGACTTCCGCGTCTACACCGGGCAGCAATGGCAGGACCTGCACAAGACCCACACGCAGGATGTGCTGGTGCATTGGCCCGACGGCCACACCACCCAGGGCATCGACACCCATATCGAAGACCTCAAGTTCATGTGGACCTTCGCGCCGGACAACCGCATTCGCGAGCATCCAGTGCGCTTCGGCACCGCCGACGGCGAATGGACCGCCGTGACCGGCTGGCTCGAGGGCACCTTCACCCAGCCCATGGTGCTGCCCGACGGCACGACGATCCCCCCGACCGGCAAGGCCTACCGGATTCCGATGGCGACCATCGGACACTGGAACGAGGAGGGGATCATGTTCGAGGAGTTTCTGTACTGGGACAACGGCGCCTTCATGAAGCAGATCGGCCTTGGGCAATAGGCGCCTGAGCGCACGCACGTCGTTGAAGGGCACCGTCACGCGACGGCCGAGCCAGGCCGCGTGCGACGGTGCCCTTTGCGCCGGTCGCAGGCGGGGGGTCGCGACTCAAGGCAGGCGACGGACTCGCTGACGGGCGAGGCGAGTGGGGTGAATCAGATGCCACCTTCCAGACCTGCCCCCAAGCCCTCCATGCGCTCTGCCTAAGGGCGATGGGGCAAGGATTCGAATTCCGCCTTCCTGGCCTCGAACCATGCCGCCATTTCATCGGGATCCTTCATTCGCGCCTGCATCTCTCGCATGGCAGCCAGGTGGGCAGGATCATTGTTCCTGAGCATCTCCATGCCATGCTGCTGGCTGAGCGCCGCCATCTCGTCGAAGGTTTCCGCCTGAAATTCCAGGTCGCAAGCGCCACCCAATTGCCTGCAAGTCATGGTCTTCATGTCGATCTCCCAATTCTGCGAACGTAGGACACATGGCGTTTGCGTTCACCCACCCGGGGAAACGGGCGAAGCACGCCGGAACGGCCCTTCAAAGATAGCGCAGTGGGTTTGCGGGCCGTTGCGCAGCAACCTGTCACTGGCCTGGCGCGATGGGGGGGCTCGGGTTCCAGACGCGTCCCCCTTGCGCTCGGCACCCGGGTATGCGGTACGGCCACGCCAGGCCTTGGCCCTTGCCGTGCCCACAATTCGGGCGCTCAGGCCGGTGGATCGCCGATCCGCGCATGCAGGTGGTTCAGGAGGTCATCCGCCAGTGCGCGAACGGCGGGCGACTGTCCTCGGCGAGAGGGCGTGAGCAGGCTCAATTGGGTCTTCCCGGCGATCCACCCGGGCAGGACCCGCTGCAATGACCCATCGTCGAGTGCATCGCGGCAGGTGTAGGCAGGCAGGCTCACGATACCCAGCCCTTTTGCCGCCGCCTGCTTCAAGGTGCTCATGTCATCGCTGCACAGTTGCGGGCTGAAGGGCACCGTGGTTGTCAGCCCGTCGGTGTTTTCCAGGCGCCAGTGTCCGGTTAGCGGCTGCCAGCCCAGTTTCAGGCCTTGTCTCTTGAGCAGATCATCGGGCGACCCGGGCATGCCGGTTCGCGCCAGGTAGTCGGGACTCGCGAACAAGTGCCAGGACACATGGGCCAGGTGCCGCTGAATCAGGCTCGAATCCGGCAGCGCCTCCAGATGGCCCCGGATGGCCATGTCGATTCCGGACGAGACCAGATCGATCGACTCGTTGGTGACCTGCTGGACGAGATTCACCTTCGGGTGCTTCGTCAGAAATTCGAGGACCAGGTCCTTGATCGCAAACTGGGCGACGCCTACCGAGCAACTCAAGGCCACGCGCCCACTCAAGGATGCCTTGCGCGTCTGAATCGCCGCTTCGGCGGCTTCCATGTCCTCGATCAGTGCCCGGGCATGCTGGTAGAACAGCCGGCCTGCTTCGGTCACTTCGAACTGGCGGGAGGTTCTTTGTATCAAGCGGGTATCGAGCCGCTCCTCCAGTTGCGACACATGCCGGCTCAAGCGTGACTTGGGCATGTCGAGCGCTCTGGCCGCCGGAGAAAAGCCCCGCTTCTCCACCACGTGGACAAAGTAGAAATAGTCGTTCAGGTCGATCATGGCCATTCGCTTCGCTGCATTCTGTGCTCTTGGCGTTCTAATCATAGAACGCTGGTTTCATATTTTGCATCTACTGGCCTCCATCGTTCCATTGCTAAGCTCTGAACCGTGATTGCGACGCAGCCCAACGAGGAGATCGAACGATGAACGCAGCAACTGCCCTTGCCCAGAACCCGGTATCCGAGCGCACGACACGCGCATCCATCAAAGGCCCGCAGGCCGGCAAGGCCCTCCGGATAGGCGCCGGCTTTGCCGCAAGCGCCTTTCGCGAACGGGCTTTCGCCGGCGCCATGGATCCGCTGGTCATGGTTGACCACTACCGTATGAGTGAGCCGACCTTCGGCGCACACCCCCACGCCGGACTCTCCGCTGTCTCGGTGCTCTTCGAAGACAGCGAGGGGGCATTCCACAACCGGGATTCGCTCGGCAACGACTTCGACCTGATGCCCGGCGACCTGTACTGGCTAAAGGCCGGCGCCGGCGCCGTTCACGATGAGGCGCCCAGGCCCGGTGCGCGCATTCACGGCCTGCAGGTCTTCGTGAACCTGCCCGCGCGGATGAAGCAGGATGCGCCGGACTCACTGCGTATCAGGGCGCAGGACATGCCCCTGCTGGAGACCGATGGCCATCGCGTGCGTGTCGTACTCGGCCACAGCAACGGCATTGCCGGCCAGGCATCCCCCGCGCTGCCCATGACCATTCTCGACGGCCAGATGACTGCCGGATCGACCTTTGCCCACGACCTTCAGCCTGGAGAAAACGCCTGGGTGTATGCGATCGCCGGCGAGATCGAACTGACCCTTGCCGGCAAGCGCGTCAGACTGCATTCCGGCGAATCCGTCGCCATAGATGCCAGCGCAGGCGCCGCGACACATGCGATCACGCTCACGAACGCCGCAGCGTCGTCCGCGCACTTCGCGCTGTTTGCCGCCGCGCCCGTCACGGAAGCCTTCGTCCAGAAGGGCCCCTTTGTGATGAGCGACGAGGCGGAGATCGCGCAGGTCGAAGCGGCCTATGCGGCTGGCAAACTCGGTCGCCTTCCATAGCGCCCCCGCGACTGGTCAGCGAACGTCATCGGCGTCGTGACGCGAGACTTTGCGTATGGGGGTCACGCGATGATTGGGAGGGTTGGAATCACATTGCAGGCGTGGTGCGCTTGGAATGTGGCTCCACCCCCGAGCCCCTTGCGCGCGCCGAGACCCGCGCGGCAACCAGAGCCCCCAAGGCCTGTGCTACTTTTGCCAGGGTTCGGGTCGGATGCTTCGCAGAACCCATCCCGACGACGCGAAGCGATTGACGATGGCCCGGTGGTTCTGGTGAGCGGGCAGTGTCGGGGGTCCGGTCAATGCGGCGCAGGAGCGCCCGTGAGTCGCTCGGAAGGAACGTGTCGCTGGCGAATATTCAGTTGATTCATGAGGCACATGATGAACACGCGGACTCCCGGGCAGTGGCGTGCTTCCGTGACCGCGCCGGCAATCGGTGTTCTCGCGCCAGCGTACCGCTTGAGCGACTGACGGCAGGGATGAAGATGGCGGCGCAATGCAGAGCGCTCGTCGTCACCCTGCTGCTCGTCCTGATGGCTGGCCTGCCAGCGCCTGCCAACGCGCTCTCCGCCTATGAGGACGTGACAGGCCAGACCAGCGCTGAGGACGTCATTGCGCGCGCCGGCGAACTCTTTACGCCGCAGGCAACGTCGAGCCTTGGATTCAGCGATTCGGTGTGGTGGCTGAGAATCGAACTCGCCAATGAGGCGCCCGTTCCGAAGACATACGCCATCGCCTTCGAGTATCCCCTGATGAGCCGCGTCGATGCCTATATCCGGACGGGAGGGGGCATCGAGCTGCAGCGCAATGGCTACGACATCCCCATCTCTCAGCGGGGTTTCACCCACGAAAATCCGGTATTTGCGGTCGACCTGGCGGCGGGCGAGGCCGCCACCGCGTTCGTGCGCATCGACAACCGCTACGCAACCCACCTCGACCACGAGGTGCTCGAGCTTCCGGCATTGATGCAATGGCTCGGCCAGCTGGACAGCACGGCCACGTTCTTCCTTACCGCCATGGGCGTGCTGATCAGCTACAACCTGTTCGTATTCATCTCGACCCGCGACCGGGTCTACGGCTATTACCTGCTCTACCTGTCGGGGGCGCTGTTGGCGACTGTCGCGACCTTCAACAGGACCGGCCCGAGCGAATTCCTCAATACACACGTCATCCACCTTGTGTTCATCGGGGGTGACTTCCTCTACGTGGCGGCCTTCCTGTTCATCGCAACGATCTTCAAGGATGTCGCCACGCCGCAAACCAGGCGGGTCACCCGCTACATGGTCTGGCTGGTGTTGGCGCATCTCCCGGTCATGCTGTATGACGCGGCGTTTGCGATGAAGGTCTATGCGCTGTATGGCACCGGATTCGTCATCACCGCCTGCCTCGTATGGCTGACATGGCATGCCTATCGGCAACGCCATCCGCTGGCGAAATTCATCGCCGTCGGATGGGGCGTGTTTCTGGTCTCCACCGCGTTCTACATCCTTTCCCTGGCGGGCATCACCAGCGTCCGCTTTCAACACGCCTTCAGCTACGGGGCGGTTGTCGAAGGCTTGATCTTTTCGATGGTCCTTGCCTATCGCATTCGCCTGGATGAAGACAATCTGAACGCCGCACAGACTCGGCTCCGCGAGATCAACGCGCAGCAAGGGCAGGTGATCGAAGCGCAGATTGCCTCTCTCGAGGCCGCCAAGCTGGAGGCCGAACGGGCCAGCTACGCCAAGAGCGCCTTCCTCGCCAACATGAGCCACGAGATCAGGACGCCCATGAATGCCATCATCGGCATGTCCCACCTGCTCCGGCGCACCCGGCTGACAGCGGATCAGACCGACAAGCTGGATAGTCTCGAAGGTGCCGGACGACATCTTCTGGAAACCATCAACGCCGTCCTCGACCTCTCCAAGATCGAGGCGGGAAAGCTCGAGCTGGAGGAAACCCCGATCCATCTCGACGAGATTGTCGATGGGGTCGTCAGCCTGGTCAGCGCCAATGCCAACGCCAAGGGACTGCAACTGGTGACACACGTCGTCCCGTTCAGCGAGGGCCTGCTGGGGGATCCCACCCGGCTGAAGCAGGCCATGCTCAATTACTTGTCCAATGCCGTCAAATACACGGCATCGGGATCGATCACCCTGACGCTCGAGGTGCTGGAGAAATCTGCCACCGATGCCGTGATCCGGGTCGAGGTGTCCGATACCGGCGTCGGCATTGCGCCCGAGACCCTGTCCCGGCTCTTTTCTGCCTTCGAGCAGGCCGACAACTCGACAACCCGGAAATATGGGGGCACCGGGCTTGGCCTGGCGATCACGCGCAAGATCGCTACGATCATGGGGGGCGACGCCGGCGCAACCAGCGAGATCGGGAAAGGCAGCACGTTCTGGTTCACGGTGAGATTGCGCAGAACCGACGGGGAATACGTCAAACCTCCGGCGAAGATCCCGCCCGACGTCGAGGCGGAACTGAGGCAGGCATTTTCCGGGGCCCACATCCTGTTGGCCGACGACGAACCGATCAATCGGATGATCACGACGGCGTTCCTGGAAGAAGTGGGCTTGTCCGTCGATGAGGCAGAAGATGGCTTGCAGGCCGTGGAGCTGGCGGCACGGCACGCCTACGACCTGATTCTGATGGACATGCAGATGCCCAACATGGACGGTCTGGAAGCGACTCGGCGGATTCGACAGCTCTCGGGCGAGCGTCGGGTCCCCATCCTGGCCATGACCGCGAATGCCTTCGCGGAAGACAAGGCCCAGTGCATCGAGGCGGGGATGGATGACTTCCTCTCCAAGCCGGTGGTGCCGGAAGTCCTTTATGCCATGCTGCTGGAGCGGCTCAGGAAGGCACCGCGCGAATGACCCGGTTGGCGGCGATGTCGGACGGTGCTCCGCCGGAGCTGGCGGCAAGCCGCGCCCGAGACCGGCGTGGCGACACGATGACCGCCGACATCCGCTGGGGAGAAGCGCAAGGGCGCGCAATGCGACGCAACTTCGGACAGAAGGCCGCGCGGGTCAGCGCGTTGGTGTGCGCGGTGCTGGTGCTGCCCGCAACGGCCGCCTTCGTGTGGGTCTGGGATCAGCGCGGCGGCGCCGATCCGTGGGTGCCCAGCGTGGCCGCAATCATGGTGGTCCTGGCCTCGTGCGCGGTCGTGCTGCACGTGATGAGCCGCCCGAGGCCGCCCCTGCCTGCGCCGGAAAACGTGGGCGAGCCGAGGGCGTATTCGCACGGCTGCGGCCGGTGCAATGGGCTCAGCGGCGGAACTCACGATACCCGGCGACTCGGGCGATGTCGGCCGTGACCTGGTCGCGACTGCGCTCATAGACCAGCTCCCGGCCCATCACGCTGCCGGCGTAGGCCGCGCCGTTGGCGGTGGCGTTCAGGGTGCAGCGCACGCCATCGATGCCACTGCCGACAACCACGGTGATTCTCTCTGGGCTCTTGCTGAAAACGACGACGTCGATCTCGTTGCCGCTGCTGGTGGCGCGGACCTTGATCTTTTCGGTGCTCATGGTGCGGACTCCGGGTGGGCCCGCTCGCAAGCGGGGCGGGCGCCGGGCGCATGGAGGTATGCACCGAGGAGCCCGCTCGTGCAGCGTAACCGACTTTGCGTCGCGCGATGGCACCATCGCGCGGAGGCGCCGGGGCTGGCCAGTTGCACCACGCGGCACCCCCGCGCCTCGCCGCAAAGCAGGGCATCTGGTCTCGCCTTCTCGCCGCAGGTGCAATGTCGTGCGACAACTCGGCCGCCACAGACCCGGAACAGCCCCTCCCATCAGCGCTCAGTCACGTTTCCGGCTTGAGACTGCGACATGGCGAATGCCAGGTTTCCAGACTTGGCCCCGTCCCTCCGCGACCAGTCCCCATGCCTTCCCCCGACAACGCGGATTGGTGTCGCGATGTCACCAATGCCACATCCCCATGGCCTGCCAGGCGTTCAGAAACAGCACTTTGAGATCGGCATGCGGCTTGCTCTTGAAGTCATGTGTAGTGGTCAAAGCCAGCGCAGTACCCCGCGATGCATTGGGCGTACTGCCTTCAGCCGAAAGAAAGGAGCGCGGTGCAGATCGTTTTGGCGTGTTCAGAATCAGTCATGACCTGCCTCTACGACGCCACGCGCGATTCGCCCTCGCAGCGTGTCGGCGCAGCCGCGCATGCACGTACAGATGAAGGCCGCCAGAAAAGCGACAACGACTTTCGGTTGCCGATCGGCGCGCGGCGCCCGCTGCCAGAAACCCTGCGCTCGTGCGTGGCCATGAAAGCCTTCCAGGCCAGGATCCGCGCCGAGGGTCTCTTTGACTGTCCGATGACGGAGTACTCCAGATGATGCAGGTCCGCGACCTGTTTGATGATCTTCCCCTGCCCGAAGACGGTGCCGATGCAGACACCATCAAGGCCTTGCTCAGCGCACCGCTGGATCTTCGCCACGGCTGGTCGCGCACCGAGCGCCTGATCGACGACGCCCGCCATGCGATGCCTGGTCGTCTCGAGTTGAGCGTGGCGATGTTCAAGCTCTTCGCCTACTCCGGTCGCCTGGAGGCGGCCGAAGCGCTGATCGACGAAACCCTCGCCCGCGCGGCCGATGCGGGCGGCTTCGACCCCGATCCGGCACGCCTCGAAGCCGAGGATTCTCGCTGGCAGTCGGCCGCGGGCAACGATCGCCTGTACCTGTACAGCCTCAAGGCCCTGGGCTTTGTGCGGCTGCGGCGTGGGAATGTCGATGGCGCGACCCGCGTACTCGACGAACTGGCGCGCCTCGATCCGCAGGACCAGGTGGGTGGCAGCGTGCCCCCTGCGTCAGACTAGTTGTCGCCTCGATAGAATCCGAACAACTGGGGCGATAGCGGAAGGACGAAGTGGCCAGGTACGGACAAGCATTCAAGGACAAGGCGGTAGCAAGGTT